>NZ_WMLF01000604.1 GCF_014156695.1 Streptomyces durbertensis
TCGCCCCCCCCGTCCACGTGGCGGCCGGCTCTTCGCGTACCCTCGCGCTGGCCGCCGAGCACGGGCTGCCCGTGCTGCTCTTCTTCGACAAGGCGCCGAGGCGAAGGCGGAGATGGTGACCATGCACCGGAAAGCCGGTCGCCGCCGCGGGCCATCCCGAGCACGGGTACGACCACGCCTTCGCGTTCTTCGCGTACCCTCGCGCTGGCCGCCGAGCATAGGCTGCCCGTGCTGCTCTTCTTCGACAAGGCGCCGAGGCGAAGGCGGAGATGGTGACCATGCACCGGAAAGCCGGTCGCCGCCGCGGGCCATCCCGAGCACGGGTACGACCACGCCTTCGCGCTCCTCGCGTACCTCACGGACAACCCCGCAAAGGCGGAACGCCTCATGCGCGACCGGGCCCGCCACATGGTCGAGTCCGCTCAACTCGCCCCGCTCATGACCGATGCGCCACACAAGCCCACCACCGAGGCGGAACGCGCAAGGGCCGTCGACAACATGACCGCGGCACTGCTGGCGACCCAGCCGGTCAAAGACGCGGCGACCTGCGTCGAACAGCTCGTCCACCACATCGCCACCTCCGGTGTACACCGGGTGCTCTGCCAGGTCGAGGCCGCCGGCAACACCTCCGGAGCCCTCGACAACCTCCCCCAGCTCAGCACGGAAGTCTTTCCCGAAGTGCGGCGAAACCTGGCTGAGCGGCACCCTCGCACCGGTCCCGCACCGGCTCCCCAGGACTCCGTGCCGAGGAGGTGACCGCCTCCGACCCCGCCCGCAGCACCGCCCGTACGTCCCGCCGCACCTCCGGCTGGGCGACCAGCTCGTCCAGCCGAAGGCCGTGGAAGCGCCGCACGCGTTCGGCGACGACCCGCAGCGCCAGCGGATGGCCGTCGCACAACTCGACGGCGGCGGCCAGCGCGCCGGGGTGGTCACCGTGCTGATAGGCGCCGAGCTCGAAGAGGAGCGCGGCGCCTCCTCCGTGGTCAACGGCCCCAACGGCAGCCTGGCAGCAAACGCAGCGGCCGACGCGACGGTCGCCCCACCACTCCGGCTCGTGACCAGCACCGCCCCCGCGAGGCCGGCCAAGCGCGCGAGCAGCGGCCGTAACCGGCCCCGACAGCCGACGTTGTCCGAAACCACCAGCGCCCTGCGGCCCGCCACCAGCTCGCCCAACAGGGCCCCGCGCGCCCCGGCCTCCTCGGGAGCGTCACGCACCGGCACGCCCAGCCCGGCAAGCAGCACCGCGAGCGCCCGGCCCGGGGTCCGGCGGTTCCCCGGCGCCCCCGCCCACGTCCACCTACAGCCGCCCGTCGGGGAACCGCTCGCCGCGACTCAGCCCCCAGCGCACCACCAGCGCCGACTTGCCCACGCCGGGCGGCCCGTAGAGAACCACGCGCGCCCGTCGTCCCCTGCCGCCTCGCACGCGTCGTCGAGCGCGGCCAGACTGCTCTCCCTCCCGACGAAGGGAGCCGCCTCCGGCAGCAACTGGTGGGGCACCCACGCCCGGACGGCACCCTGCCGCGCCGCCGGGGCGGGCGCCGCCCGCCCCAACTCCGCCACCCAGCCCGGATCGTGTCCAAGAACGCGCTGGTGGATTTCGCGCAGTTCCGCCCCGGGCTCGGCGCCAGCGGCTCGCAGCGCTCGACGGCACCTGTGGAACTCGTCGAGGGCATCCGCCTGCCGGCCCGACTCGAACAGCAGCAGGATCAGTTGCCGCCACAGATCCTCGCGCAGCGGATGCCGCGCGAGAACACCGCATAACTCGGCCACCGCGTCCCCCCAAGCCCCGTTCCTCCGCGCTCAGGACGACCCACCGCTGAAGGCGCCGAGCCGCTCCTCCTCCAGAACCGGCGCCACGTCGCGGACGAGCACCGGACTGTCGACCCCGGACAGGGGTGCCCCCGCCACAACCCGAGCGCACGGTCCAGCAGCACGTGGGCGGCGGCACCGCCCACCGGAGCTGCCCGGGCGACCAGGTCGCGGAACCGGTGGAGGTCGACCGCGACCTCCCCGCCGCGCAACCGACAGCCGGCGGCGTCGTGTCCCACGGAGGAGGAGCGCCCACGACCTGAAGTCCCCCCGCGGACTGGACAGCGGGTGTTTACGCTGCCGAAACGACGCACTCCTGAAACCGATCGACGTCCACGCTGACAGCGTCCGGACACAGCTGATACCCGCCCTGCCGGCCGAGAACGACCGGACCCCCGTGCGGAACGAGCCGCCCGAGAAGCCGACGAAGACGCTTGACGTGCCCGCGAACCGTCGTACAGGCAGAAGGCGGGAGAATACCGTCCCACAGGTTCGCGACGACCTCACTCACGGGAACAACACGACCGACCCGCAGCGCCAAGGACCCCAGCAGCGCCCCATGCCGCCCGACGGGAACCTACACCGACACACCACGACAGGACACCTCCACAGGCCCAAGAAACCGCACCTCGATCAACGCCACGCAGCCCACCCCCTCGAAACGACCAGATACCAAAAGCAGGGAAACCCGACCCCGACCGCGTCGCACCTCACCAC
>NZ_WMLF01000605.1 GCF_014156695.1 Streptomyces durbertensis
GCCGCAGCAGTACTCCAACTGGTGCTGGGCGGCGGCGGGCAACACCATCACCGCCTACTTCGGCAGGTCCCACAACCAGAACGCCTTCTGCAACGCCGCGTTCAACCGGCCCCAGGGCACGTCCTGCCCCAACAACCAGGCCACCCTCGGCCACGTGCAGAACGGCCTCTCGTGGGCGGGCGTCCGCCCCGGCTCCTACGTCAACGGCTGGCTGCGCTACGACACCGTGCAGACGGAGATCAACGGCAACCGGCCGGTCGAGACCCGGATCGGCTGGCGGTCCGGCGGCGGCCACATGCACGTGATCTACGGCTACGACACCGCGAACAGCCTGGTCTACTGGGGCGATCCGTGGCCGTCCTCCGACCGCTACAACTGGGCGTCGCACAACTGGTACGTCAGCAACAACTCGTTCTCCTGGACCCACTCGCTCTACCGGATCGGAGCGTGACCCCGATGGCCGCGACACGCCGCAACCCGGCCGGGGCGCTGGTCGCCGCCGCCGTCACCGTCACGCTCGCCCTCGCCGCGCCGGCAGCCGCCGCGGCGGACGGGCCGAAGCCGCCCGAGCAGCCTTCGGCGGCCGCGCTCGCGGACGCCGGGAAGGCCGCCGGGGACCAGCGGACGTTGGGCACCCTCGCCCGGTTCTTCGCCCACGACGGCCGGATCAGCGCGGAGCGGGCGAAGCCGCGCGTCACCGGCGTGGCCGTGCCCGTCCATCTGCTGTCCGCGGACTTCGTCGACGGGCGACCGGACGCGCCCGTCGCCGAGTTGGCCTACCTGGCGGCCACCGCCGTGGCCGCCGACGGCAGCAGGGCGTCCGTCTGGTCCGCCGAACAGGACGGCGTCTGGCGGGTGGTGAACATCGCGTCGGGCGACGACGAGAGGCGGTACGCGGCGGCCGGTGAGAAGCGCGCGCCCGGCGGCACGGTCTTCCGGGAACCGCAGATCAACGCCTGGTACGTGCTCAGCGGGAAGCGGGTCCTCCCACTGAACGAGGACGCCGAGCGGGCCGTCGGCCGCACGGGGACCTCCCTCGACGCGTACCGGGAGCGGGTGCGGGCGGCCTACGGCGGCAGGCAGCCCGGTTCGCGCTACGACCGCGAGGGTTACGCGGGCGGGTTCGCTCCGCCCCCCGCCGGGCCCGGGGAGGGCGGTGGTCCGACGGCGGCGCAGGCCGGGGCGGTGGCCGCCGGCTCGCTGGGGGTGCTCGGCGCGCTGCTGCTCGTCCGCCGACGCCGCCACGGCTGACGGCGGCGGACGGTTGACGCGACCCCGCCCGGGCCGGTGCTGACCGGCCCGGGCGGGGTCCGTGCGTCAGGAGCGCAGGCTGGGCCGGTCGGCCTCGTCGCCCGAGACGTCGCCCGCGTCTTCGCCGGCGGCGCGGGCCGGTTCGGTGGAGCCCTTGGCGGTGGCCTCCACGACGGCCACCGGCTCCTCGGCGGCGATGCGGCGGCTCGCGTAGAGGCTGCTGACCGTGGTGATCAGCAGCACGGCGCCGATCACGGTCAGGGAGAAGGCGATGGACACCTCGGGCACGTGCACGCCGGCCTCGTGCAGGGCGTGCAGCACCAGCTTCACGCCGATGAAGCCGAGGATCACCGAGAGGCCGTACGCCAGGTGGACCAGCTTCTTCAGCAGGCCGCCGATGAGGAAGTACAGCTGCCGCAGGCCCATCAGGGCGAACGCGTTGGCGGTGAAGACGATGTACGGGTCCTGGGTGAGGCCGAAGATCGCGGGGATGGAGTCGAGGGCGAAGAGGACGTCCGTGGTGCCGATCGCCAGCATGACGATCAGCATCGGGGTGATCAACCGCCGCCCGTTCTCGACGATGGTGAGCCGGGTGCCGTGGTAGCGGTCGGTCGAGGGGAAGCGCCGCTCCACGAGCTTCAGGAAGCGGTTCTCCTCGTACTCCTCCTCGGACTCGCCGCCGCGCGCCTCCTGGATGAGCTTCCACGCCGTCCAGATCAGGAAGGCGCCGAACACGAAGAAGATCCAGGAGAAGGTGGAGATGAGGGCCGCGCCCATGGCGATGAAGACGGCGCGCAGCACCAGCGCGATGAGCACACCGACCATCAGCACCCGCTGCTGGTAGGCGGCGGGCACCGCGAACTTCGCCATGATCAGGACGAAGACGAAGAGGTTGTCCACGCTCAGCGACTTCTCGGTGACGTAGCCGGCGAAGAACTCGCCGGACGCCGCCGGGGTACCGAAGACGAAGAGCCCGGCGCCGAACAGGGCGGCGAGCACGATCCACACGATCGTCCAGATGCCGGCTTCCTTGATCGACACCTCGTGCGGCTTGCGGCCCCCGATGAAGAAGTCGGCGGCGATGAGGGCGCAGAGACCGACGACGGTCAGCACCCAGACGGACAGGGACACGTCCATGGAGACACTCCTCCGGCTGTTCACGCCGGAGGTCTCTTCCGCCCGGACCGCCCGGAGATCACCGGGGACGGTGGGCCGGCGCCCCGGGGCCGGATGGCCGAGCCCGTACTGACGGGGACACCGCGTGCAGGGAGTAC
>NZ_WMLF01000606.1 GCF_014156695.1 Streptomyces durbertensis
CCGGGCTGCCGGGCGCGGAAGCCGCCTCGGGCGCCGCCCGGGACGAGGTACCGGACCGCCGCGGCGGCGCCCTCGGTGCGTACGGGCCCGGCGGCGCCGGCGGCCTCGCGTCCAACCCCGTGCCGTGACAACGCGGGGACAGCCTGCCCGCGGGTGGGAAGCCTGGTTCAATTCAGCGTGGTAGTGCCGCAGGGCCCGGCTGATCCGGGCGTCGGGTGAGGTGTGGACGACAGCATGGACGAGTCGAGATCGGGGCAGACCGGACGGCAGGACGCCGCACGGTCCGGGCAGGAGCCGCTGCACCCGCAGGACCCGTACGGCACCCCGCCGTACGGTGGCCCGGGGCCGTGGGCGCCCGCCCCGCCCGTCCAGCACCCCGCGATGCCCACGCCGCCGGCCGGTGTGCGGCTTCCCGCGCACACCGCGCACACCACACCGCCGCACGGCACGCCGGCCCCCCACGGCACACCGGGCCACGGCACGCCCGCGCACGGCACGCCCGCGCACGGCACACCGGGGCACGGGACGCCCACGCACGGCGTCGCCGCCTCCGGCACGTCGTCGCACGGCACACCGACCCCCGACGTGCCGCCGCACGACCCCGGAGGCACCGGCCACACGGCCGCCTGGCCGACGCCGTCCGGCCACGCCCCGGCCACCCCTCCGCACGGCGGACCGCACGGCGGCGCCCCGTCGGGGCCCGGCGGCGGGCGCTACGACCCCTGGGCGGTGCCCGCCCCGCCGCCCGGCGGCGAGGTGCGGATCGTCGAGGTGGTGCCCCGGCGCCGGCTCATCGTCGTCGGCGCGCTGCTGGTGGCGCTGCTCGCGGGCTGCGTCGGCGGAGCGGTCGGCATGTACGTGGAGCGGACCGGTGGCCTGGTCGGGGTGAAGCTGCCGCAGGCCGACCCGGAGAGCCCGGAGCGGCCCGCCGACAGCGTGGCCGGCATCGCCTCCGCGACGCTGCCCGGCGTGGTCACCCTGCATGTGCGGGGCGCCGGCGCCCAGGGCACCGGCACCGGCTTCGTGCTGGACGACCGCGGGCACATCCTGACCAACCACCACGTCGTCAGCCCGGCCGCCCGGGGCGGCCGGATCGTCGTCACCTTCAACAGCGGTGAGCGGGTCAACGGCCGGCTGGTGGGCGGCGACGGCGGCTACGACCTGGCGGTGGTGAAGGTCGACGGCGTCTCCGGTCTGCGACCGCTGCCGCTGGGCAACTCGGACTCCGTGCGGGTCGGCGACCCGGTGGTGGCGATCGGCGCGCCGTTCGACCTCGCGGGGACGGTCACCACCGGCATCATCAGCGCCAAGGAGCGTCCGATCACGGCGGGCGGCCGGGGCGCCGACACGGACGTGAGCTACGTCAACGCGCTCCAGACGGACGCGCCCATCAACCCGGGCAACTCCGGCGGCCCGCTGGTGGACACCAAGGGCCGGGTGATCGGCGTCAACAGCGCGATCCGCAGCGGCCGCGGCGCCGAGGACGGCCAGGCCGGCTCGGTCGGGCTGGGCTTCGCCATACCGGTGAACCAGGCCAAGCGGGTCGCGGAGGAGCTGATCAACACCGGCAGCGCCACCCACCCGGTCATCGGCGTCAGCGTGGACATGACCGACCGCAGCGAGGACGGCGCCCGGGTCGGCGGCGGCGACGACGACCGCCCCGGTGTGGTGCCCGGCGGCCCGGCGGACAAGGCCGGTATCAGGGACGGCGATCTGATCACCGCCGTCGACGGCGCCCGGGTGCGCAACGGCGAGGAGCTGATCGTGCGCATCCGCAGCCACCGCCCCGGGGACAAACTGGAGCTGACGGTCGAACGGAACGGCAAGGAGCGCAAGGTCACGGTCACGCTCGGCACGGCCGGCCGGGAGTGACCCGTGGCACACCGGACCAGCCCCGCCGCCCGGCCGCCGGCCCCCGGCGGCGGCCTGAGCCGGGCAAAGCCTTGTTGAACTCCTCCCGGCTCACTCCCGGTCGCCCGGCGGCGCCAGGTACCGTTGCGGTCTGGACCTCCGCCCCGGCCAGGCACGCAGAACCCGAGGGAGCAGCAGCGTGATCTTCGACTTTGGAGCCATGGAGCTTCTGGTGCTCGTCGTGCTGGGCATGCTGCTCTTCGGCCCGGAGAAGCTGCCGAAGGTGATCTCCGACGTCGTCTCCTTCATCCGGAAGGTCCGCTCCTTCTCCGACAGCGCCCGGGACGACATCCGCAACGAACTGGGCCCGGAGTTCAAGGACTTCGAGTTCCAGGACCTCCACCCCAAGCGGTTCGCGCAGAAGCACCTCATGGACCGGGACGACCTGGGCATCAAGGAGCTGAAGGAGATCCGGGAGAGCCTGGACCTCCGCAAGGAGCTGTCGGAGGTGACGGACGCGGTCAACGGCGTCGGCAGGCAGCCCGACGGCCCGCCGGACGTGCTGCGCAAGCCGGAACTCCCCACGAGCGACGGCGCGGCCGCGGTGGCAGGCGGCCCGCCCAGGGCGGACCTGACCAAGCGCCCCCAGCCGCCCGCCACCGCTTTCGACC
>NZ_WMLF01000607.1 GCF_014156695.1 Streptomyces durbertensis
GGTCACAGCCCCGCCGGCGCCGCACGGGCCGCCCGCGACTTTCGTCGACCCCTCCCCGCCGCCACGCCATCCGTCGCGACCACCCGCCGAGCCCAACACGCGCCGACCGGCCGCCTGTTCGCGCCCCGGGCACCTCCGGAATCCGCTGGCAGGAGACCGCGCCCACGGCGAGGATGGGCGGGACAGCCGCGAACCTGGAGACGACCGCCCATGACCGCACGGACCGCACAGCCCGCCCCCGACGACCACGCCGCCCCTGACAGCCGTCCCGCCGCCTTCACCGTCGGCCCGCTGCACCACGTCCAGCTCTCCGTGCCGCCCGGCACCGAGGACCGCTGCCGCGCCTACTGGTCCGGCGTGCTCGGCCTCGCGGAGATCGAGAAGCCGCCGGTCCTCGCCGCGCGCGGCGGCTGCTGGTTCCGGGGCGGCGGCATCGAGGTCCACCTCGGCGCGGAGGCCGACTTCGTGCCCGCCCGCCGCGCGCACCCGGGGATCCTCGTCACGTCCCTCGACGCCCTCGCCGACCGCCTCCAGGCCCACGGCCTGCCCGTCACCTGGGACGACAACTTCCCCGGCTACCGCCGCTTCCACTCCGCCGACCCGTTCGGCAACCGCCTGGAGTTCCTGGAACCCGCGACAACGGCCGCCACACCCGACGCCACGACGGCCGCCGGGCCCTCCGCGTGACCGAGCACTCCCGGAGCCCCCGCACGCCGGACGACCCGGCCCGGCCCATGAGCGAGGCGGAGATCCGCGCCGCCCACGTCGGCGAGCCCACCCGCCTCGACGGCCGCGTCGAACTGGCCGAGCCGGACCCCGCCTGGGCCGCCGCCTACGCCCGCACCGCCGACGCCGTCCGCCGTGCGCTCGGCGCCGACGTCCGCCTGCTGGAACACGTCGGCTCCACGTCCGTTCCCGGGCTCGCGGCCAAGCCGATCGTCGACATCCTGCTGGAACTGCCCGAGCCCGGCCGGGAGGAGACCTACGTGCCCGCGCTCGCGGCGCTCGGCCTCCACCTCGCCATCCGCGAACCCGACTGGTACGAGCACCGCGTGCTGCGCGCGGCCGCCGCCGAACCCGCCGTGAACCTCCACGTCTTCGCCGAGGGCTGCCCCGAGTCCGTGCGGATGCTGCGCTTCCGCGACCTGCTGCGGTCCGACGCGGGAGCGCGCCGCGAGTACGAGCGCCGGAAGCGCGAACTCGCCGTCCGTCACTGGAAGTACGTCCAGAACTACGCCGACGCCAAGACAGCGGTCATCGACGAACTCCTCGCCAAGGCCCCGCCGGCCTAGCTCCCCTTCGCCTCCTTCGCCTCCTTCGCCGCGCGCTTGGTCTCCTGCTTGTACGCGCGGACCTTCGCCAACGACTCCGGCCCGGTGATGTCGGCCACCGACCGGTACGAGCCCTGCTCGCCGTACGGCCCGGCCGCCTCCCGCCAGCCCTCCGGCGCCACGCCCACCTGCTTGCCCAGCAGGGCGAGGAAGATCTGCGCCTTCTGCTTGCCGAAGCCCGGAAGGTCGACAAGTCGCTTCAGCAGCTCCCGGCCGTCGGCCACGTCCCGCCAGACCGCCTCGGCGTCACCGTCGTAGTGCTCCACCAGGTACTGGCACAGCTTCTGCACCCGGCCCGCCATCGAGCCGGGGTAGCGGTGCACGGCCGGCTTCCGCGACAGCAGCTCCGCGAACGCCTCCGGGTCCTGCGCGGCGATCTCGTGCGCGTCCAGGTCGTCGACGCCCATCCGCTGGGCGATGGTGTGCGGCCCGGTGAACGCCCACTCCATCGGAACCTGCTGGTCGAGCAGCATGCCGACCAGGGCGGCGAGCGGGCTGCGGCCGAGCAGTTCGTCGGCCTCGGGTTGCTGGGCCAGACGCAGCGTGGTGTCCATACCCCGATCATCCACAACCCACCCGCGCCGCGCACGTCACCCCGTCGGCAGCAGCGTTGTCACCAGCACGTCGCGACGGGCCGGCGACGCCGGGTCCCGCGGGCGGATCGGCGACACCTCGTGCTCCGTACGGCGGTCGTCGCCGAGCAGCAGCGCCCCCGGCTCGTCGAGCGTCGCCGCCAGCAGCGGCGCGCCGCCGCTGTCGTCGTACACGGCGCTCCGCCCGCCGGCGGCGTTCTCCCGACCGACAAGCATGGACGTCACCAGCGTGACCCCGTCCTTGTGCCGCCCCTCCGGCGTCGGCTGCCCGTCCTGCCCGCCGGCGGCGATTACCCGGAACGGGTGAACCTGCACCACCCACTCGTCCCGCGCGTCCAGCCCCCGCGCCAGCGCGCCGAGCAGCCCGACCAGCTTCCGGAACACCGGATCGGCGACGAACGCGCCGGTCAGCGGATCAAAACGCCGCTCGACGTCGACGTAGAGCGGGTTGGTGTCGTCCGGCTGGACAAACGTGCCGTGGGAGCGGGGCCGCAGTTCCGCGTCCCCCGTCAGGGTGAACGTCCCGTAGCGACGCAGCCGCCGCGTGCCCCCGGCCGCCGCGTACCGGTCGACCACCAGATCGTCCCAGTG
>NZ_WMLF01000608.1 GCF_014156695.1 Streptomyces durbertensis
CCCCCGACACCCACCCCCACCTCGCCGAAGCCGCCGCCTACGCCCTCGCCACCGGCTACGACCCCGCCGACGAGTTCCACCACGGCCTCACCCTCATCCTCACAGCCCTCCGGCCGGGGGCTTAGCGAGCCCGCGAAGCTCGGGCGCGAGGTGCCGTCCCCGATTCCGGCTGGATGCTGTGCGGCATAGTGAGGAAAGAGCAGCGGCAGCAGCCGTCACCTCGGCCCGCAGCGCCGTTGGCAAGTCGGAGGGAGTACGCATGACCGCGATCCACGACCGGCCGCAGATGAGACCGGAGGAGTTCGAGGAGCTGGCACGCCTCGCGGCGAGATCCCTCGAAGGGCTGCGTCTGGAGTTCATCCATGGCAGGTTGTGGGTCAAGGCCGTGCCGGACGGTGATCACGGGCGGATCATTCAGTGGCTGACGAGAGTCTGCATTCAGGCGCGACCGGAGCTTTGGCTGCACGAGCAGGGCATCAGAGTGGAAACCTATCGGTCCGGCCATGCCCGTCCGGACGGGGTGCTCGCCCCAAGTGAGGCCTTCGTCGGGCAACCGGAATGGGCCGAGGCGGAAGCTGTGCTCATGGTTGTGGAGGTCACGTCCTACGACTCCGACACTGATCGTCGCGATCGGGTAGAGAAGCCGCGCGCGTACGCGGAATCCGCGATTCCGTTGTACCTGCTGAGAGCACCCGAACGGTGCCGTTCGGGAAGCCTGTTGAGCTGCCGCCACCGGTCGGCATCACCTTGGAAACCGAGCCCCTACGGGCATGGGCGCGGCGATCCGCGCCGCCGACAACTACCCTCACAAGTGGCCAAAGGGGAGTTGCGCCAGACTGAGCACGGCGGATTCCTTCGGCGGTGGAGAGGGGTGAGTGCCCGAAGCACTCCTGGCTAGCCGGGTGGGCTCTGGCCATCTGAGGTGCGCCCCCGGGGGAAGTGGAAACAGCTTCTGAGCACCGGACGGGCGGCGAGTGCGAGGGGTGTCGAGGTGTCCCAGGGTCCTGCAGGGCAGCTGAGTGGGGGCGGTGACAGCCTGCCCGTGCGTGTCACGTGCCGTCTGCTGCCGTTCCGGCCGAACGGCGACCGGGTTCCGGTCAGCTACATGCTGCACCGCTGGGGGATCTGCCAGTTCGTTGTCGGGCCTGGCGGCCTGGTGCTCGGGATTCTGGCCGCACGCGCGGGGGACTGGTGGCTCTCGGTCCCCAGCCTGGCGGTCGGAGTCTATGCGTCGGTCGTCAGCGCGCTGATGATCAAGGGCCTCTGGGTGCTGCGGAACCGACGACGCGCCAGGGGGGCCGGGCGTGGCCGACGCGGGTGATGTCGGTTGCCGCGCCGGGGCGGCGCGGCGGGGCTTCCGTCGGAGGGGGATTCCGACGGAAGCCCCCGGGGCCTACCGCAGGCAGCGGAACAGCGTGATCCACTGGTCCGGGTGGACGTGGCCGACCAGTGTGTTGTGGTTGAGGCCGGCTCGGTGGAGGGCCGCGTCGACATGGGTGTGGCGGGTTTTCAGGGAGGCGCGGAGGGAGCCGCCCACGCCGGTGAAGCCGAGGTCGACCAGTTCCTGCCAGCCGGTCGGGTCGGGCAGTAGGGGAGTCTCCCTTCGTTCGAGGCGGAGGATCGACGAGTCGACCGACGGCACCGGGCGGAAGCTCGTCCGGCTGATAGTGGCGCCGAGCCGCCAGGTGAACCACGGCCAGGTCTCCACCGTCACCTTGCTCCAGCGGCCGTAGTCGCCGCTCCTCTTCCTCGCGTACTCGCGTTGGGGGAGGAGGGTCGCGGAGGTGAGGGTGGGGGCGCGGAGGCACCAGTCCACGATGCGCGAGGTGATCGAGTACGGGATGTTGCCGACGACGGCAAACGGCTCGCGCGGCGGCCTCGCCTTCGTGAAGTCGCCTCGTACGACGTCAAAGCCGCCGGCCTTGAGCTTCAGGGCCAGGAGCGGGTCGATCTCGTACGCGGTGACGTGGGAGGCGTGTCGGACGAGCGCGCGCGTGAGCGCGCCCTCGCCGGCGCCCGGCTCCAGCACCAGGCCCGACGGCCTCGCGGTCCGGACGACGAGGTCGACGGCACGGGCGTCGACCAGGAAGTTCTGCGAGAGCTCGCGTCGCGCCCGGTCGCGGGACGTGCGGGCGCCGCCGCCGGATCCGCCGGTCTTCTTCTGGGTGTGCGAGTAGTCGCGGTGTGCGAAGTTCTGCGCCACAGTGGCAGCCCTTTCGGGTCTTCGAGATGAAAGCGGGATCTCGAAGGGCCCTGGGCGCGCCTGCGGACGCGACTGTGGAAGGTGCGTCCGCTAGCGGGCCAGAGCCCGGCGGTGACGCAGCCTGATGAAGAAAGCGCATGCTGACATGGCGAGGAGGCTATGGAGGGGGACGGTGTCGCGGCCGGGCCCCGGGCGGTAACGCAGGTCCCACACGGCGTCGCGGGCGGCCGTGCGGTGTTCGAGGGCGGTCGCGTAGCCGAGGGAGAACTCGATACGGGACGGGTCGTCG
>NZ_WMLF01000609.1 GCF_014156695.1 Streptomyces durbertensis
GGGCCGGGTTTCGGGGGGCCGGAGGTCAGCCGGTGGTGCGGTAGGTGTCGACGACGGCCGTGAAGCGCTCGTCGACCTCCGCGCGGGCACTCTGCGGGCCGGTCACCATCACCACGTGGTACTTGCCGCCCAGCAGCATCGCCCGGTTGCGGGCGACAAGCTGGCGGCCGCCGGCCTCCCAGCCGAACTCGCCCTCCGCCATGGCCGTGTCCCCGACGGTGATGGTCCGCACGCCGCTGCTGGTCTTCCAGCCGGTGGAGTCGCGGTAGCCGGCCAGCTCCGGCTGGTCGGACAGCTGGTACTCGCGGGGGTCGGAGCCGTAGCGGTCGGCGCTGTCCCGGCCGGGCACCACGACCAGTTCCAGACCGCCCTTGCTGAACCGCACCAGGCCGCTGCTGGTCTGCCCGCGCGCCCAGCCCTCCGGGACGGCGATGCGGAAGCCGGCGGGGTCGTCCCGGAACTCGTAGCCCTCCGGGGCCTGTCCCGGCGCCGAGGGCTGCGGGGCGCGGCTGCCCGTGCCGCCGTCCGGTGAGGGCCGCCCGGTCCCTGCCGGCTCGCCGGTCTTCTCCGGTCCGGCCCCTTCGGACGGTTCGGGGTCGGCGGACGGCGGGGCGGCCTCGGTCGGCGCACCGCCGACCGAGCCGCGCTGGTTGGCGCCGCTCTCCCCCGCCTTGGGCATCAGCAGCACCGCGAAGAGCATCACCCCGACCACCAGCAGCAGCACCGCCAGCAGGATCAGCCGCCCCAACCGGCGCGGATCCGAGCGTGGTTCGGAGGCCCGCTTGGCGGACCGCTCGGCGGGGCGCCTGGTCTGGCGCCGCCCGGCCGGTGGTCCGGCGGGCTGCCGGCGGGGCCGCCGCCACTTGGCGATCTCGCCGCGCTTCCGCAGTATCGGCAGCCGGCGGGAATCCGCGCGCCCGCCGGCGGGCGGCAGTTGGGCACTGACCACCCGGCGGCCCGCCTCCGGCTCCGGCGCCGACCTGATCAGCGACCGCAGCCAGCCGCTCAGCTCCTCGAACAGCGGGCGCTCGGTGGGGTCCTGACGCAGCAGGGACTCGATGACCGGGCGCAGCGGGCCGCACTCCTCGGCGTACGCGGGCGGCTCGGCGCAGACCAACTGCACCAGCTCGGCGGTGTTCTCCTCCGGGTAGGGGGCGTGGCCCTGGACCGCGCGGTACAGCAGGGCGCCCAGCGCCCACAGGTCGGCCGCGGGCCCGACGGGCGGCGCCAGCCGCCAGTTCTCGTAGACGGGACCGGCCTGTTCCGGCGCCCAGCGCTCGGTGACCGGGCCGACCAGCGTCATCCGCGCCTGCCGGGCGCGTTCGGCGGCCAGCGCGGTGGTCGGGCCGCGGTAGCGGCCGTCCTCCGCGGCCGGCTCGCCCCACGACGAGGCGACCGCTTCCTGGGCGCCGGGGGTGGCGCTCTCGGAGAGTGTGTCGTGACCGGCGTAGCCGTCCTCGTCGGTGAACGTCCGGTGGCGGGGGGCGGTCGGGGAGCCGCCGGTGCGGTGGCCGGCGTCCGCCTCGGGGCCGGGTGTGTCGTGACCGGCGTAGGCGTCGGCGGCATAGCCGCCGTCGGCGTACGGATCGCTGGTGTAGGGGTCGCTGGCGTACGGATCCCCGGCGGGCGCGGCGTCGGTGTAGGGGCCGCCCGTGTACGGGTCACCGGTCAGCGGGTCCCGGTCCGTGGCGGAGCGGGCGGTGTCGGCGCGGTAGCCGAGGTGGGTGGGGAGGGCGAGGGACGGGCCCGGCTTGTCGCCGCCCCACGGGCCGGAGCGCTCGGCGACGGCCTGGCCCTGCTCGCGGCGGCCGGCGGCGTCGGCGCGGTAGGCGGCGGCGCCGGCCCGGTAGGCCGCGACGGCCCCGCCCGGGCGCAGCCCCCGCCCGCCGGGCGGACCCTCGTCGTCGGGGGCGTCCGGCGTGAAGGGGTCCCCGCCGCCCGGGCCTCGCGCCGGCGGCACCGCGGGGCGGGGGCCGGTCAGCGGCGGGTCCGGGGAGACGGCTCCCGGCGCCATCGGCCCCTCGGTGGGCAGCGGGTCGTAGCCGCTCAGCGCCTCCTCCGCGGCGCCCGAGGCCAGCCCGGTCAGCAGCGCGCGGCCGTCCTCGCAGACCAGCACGGTGTGCGGGGTGATGTTGCGGTGCGTCCAGCCGAAGGTGTGCACGGCGCTCAGCGCCGCCAGCAGGTCGGCGGCGATCTCGGCGGCGCGGTGCGGGCTCAGCGGCTGCTCGGCGAGGACCGCCGCCAGCGGTCTGGCGACGACGAGTTCGCTGACGATCCACAGCCCGTCGTCCTCGACGAAGACGTCGAAGACCTGGTCGAGCCGGGGGTGGTCGGGGATGCGGGCCGCGGCCAGCGCGGCCTCGACGGCCCGCCGGACGACGGGGTCGTCGGGGCGGCGGGTGGCCCGGCCGAACGTCGCCCGCGCGCCGGGCGCGTCGACCAGCTCGGCGTCCAGCACCTCGGGCAAAG
>NZ_WMLF01000061.1 GCF_014156695.1 Streptomyces durbertensis
GACGAGCACGGCACATGGGCGGAACCCATCGACGGGAACGGGAACGGGAACGGGAACGGGAACGGGAACGGGAACGGGAACGGCAACGGGAACGGGGACGGTGGGCGGGAGGCGGGCCACCCGCACCGTTGGGACGACGGGCTGATCGCTCGGCGGGTACGTCCGCTGTCGGCCCGGCGCAACTCCCCGCCGCCGCTGGAGGCGTGGCCGGAGATCGCGCCGCCGGGCCGTGCGGGCGGGCCCGGAGCGGCGGATGAGTCGGTGGAGGTGCTGTCCGTGGCGCCGGCGTCGAACGGGAAGCTGAGGACCGCGGCCGGCACCGGCACCGGTCGGTTCAACGTGCTGCCCGAACCGCCGCCCCCGCTGTCTCCACCGCCAAGTGCTCCGGCTCCCTCCTCCTCGACGCCCCCGCGCAGCCCCGCGCCGGCACACGTGCCTCCGATGCCTGTCACCGGTGAGCCCGAACCGCTTCCGGTCGCGCCGCCGGACGCGCTTGGGCGGTCTCACGTCGGGCTCTCCGGCGAGCAGCCGTTGGAGGGCGGTCGGTCGACCACGCGCCGCCCGGCCCCTGTGGTCGGTGGCGAGCTGGGGCTGGGGAAGAGACTGGTGGCGCTGCGGGAGTTGGTCGGCCTCTCCCAGACCCGACTGGAGCCGGACACGCTCGCCGAGGCCGTCCGCGTCCTGGAGGAGGCTTCCGCCCGGGGCAGGCTGTCGCGGGCGCACACGACCGTCGCCATCGCCGGACCCACCGGCTGCGGCAAGTCCTCGCTGTTCAACGCGATCGCGGGGGTGCAACTCTCCGACACCGGGGTCCGGCGGCCCACCACCTCCGTTCCCGTGGCGTGTGTCTGGGAGGCGTCGGAACGGGACGGCGGCGCGGAAGGGCTGTTGGAACGACTCGGCGTACCGCCGCGGGCCAGGCGCCGTGCCCACGGGCGGACGAGCGAGAACCGGACGCTCGGCGGGCTGGTGCTGCTCGACCTGCCCGACCAGGACTCCATGGACCCCGGCCACCGGGCGCAGGTGGACCGGCTGCTGAAGCTGGTGGACGCCGTGGTCTGGGTGGTCGACCCGGAGAAGTACGCCGACGCGGCACTGCACGAGCGCTACCTGCGACCGCTCGCCGGGCACGCCGAGGTGACCTACGTCGTGCTCAACCAGATCGACCGGCTGTCCCCCCAGGCGACCGAGGAACTGCTGGACGATCTGCGTCGGCTGCTGGACGAGGACGGTGTGGCGCTGGGGGAGTACGGCGAACCCGGCGCCCAGGTGGCGGCGCTTTCCGCCCTCACCGGGGAGGGCGTGCCGGAGTTCCGGGAGTCCCTGGAGGAACTGGTGGCCCACCGGCAGGCGGCGGCGCGGCGACTGGCGGCCGATGTGGACAGGGTGGTGGGCGAGCTGCGGCCGGTGTTCGTCGGAGACGGCGACCGGCAGCCGGACGGGCTGACGGTGGCGGCGCGGGAGGAGTTCGAGGAACGGCTCGGCGTGGCGGTGGGCGCGACGGCGGCCGGGCGTACGGCCGAGCGTGTCTGGCTGCGTCAGGCGGACGCGGCGTGCGGTACGGGGTGGGCGGGGCTGGCCCGCTGGCAGGCGCGGCGGCTGTCCGCCAGGCGAGGGGAACTTCCGGAGGGCCCGGCGGGGGCGACCGGCGCGCCGGCGGTCCCGGTACCACCGCAGCCCGCCGGGCGGCCGGTGGTGGAGCAGGCGGTTCGAGGTCTGGTGGACGAGGTGACATCCGGTCTCCCTGAGGACTGGGCCCGCTCGGTGCGGGAGGCGGCTCGGGCGGGGGGCGAGGTGCTGCCGGCCGCCTTGGACAAGGCCGTCGCGACGGTCAGACCGCCGGAGCGGGTACGACCGAGGTGGTGGACGATGGCCGCCGCCGGCCAGGCGGTGCTGGTGGTCTTCCAGTTGATCGGACTGTGTTGGCTGCTGCTCGGACTGGTGACGGGAGGCATGGGCGCCGACAGGTGGCCGGCGCTGGCACTGATGGTGGTCGGAGCGGGGGGCGGGCCCGTGCTGGCCTGGGGCTGCCGGCTGGCGGCCAGGGCGCCGGCCGAGGCGTTCGGGGCGGAGCACGAGCGACAGTTGAGGCGCCTGGCGGCCGACCACGGACGCTCTCTCGTGCTGGAACCGGTGGCGGCCGAGTTGCTGCGCTACTCGGAGGTACGTGACCAGTACGTGTTCGCCGCGTCACGGCAACCGTAGCGGCTCCGCGAGCGTGGGTGGGCGATCGAGCCGCCGATCACTCGAACGTGTGGCCGAGTTGTCCACAACCGCTGAGTAGTCCACAGGGTCGAGCAGAAGTCTTGACCTCCCGTCACGATGGTGCCCTGCCCGGCATCCCGGTCGGGAGGCGCCGCTGCGGCGCGGTTCGCCGGCGGCAGGAGGAGGTGAAGACACGGGTCGCTGACGGGCCTTGATCGTCCGTCAGCCGGAAGGCGTGCGGGGTCGTGCGCGGGTGCACGTCCCGAAGGCGGCTGGAGAGAACGGTTGTTCGTCGGAGAGGGGAGGTGGTCACGCCTCGAAGATCCGTTTTCGCGGCATTCGCCGATAACGATTGCGAGTCGGTAGGCGTAGTGATCGTGAAAGTGGGGGATCCCGCCACGTTCCCTCTCTACGATCCCCGGTCAGACCCTCCGGGGCCGGAACCCGGTGTGTCGTGGGGCTGATGAGGGGAAAAGCATGATCGCGATACGCGGCCGGGCAGCCATCGCCCGGCGCGTGGTCAGGGGAGTTGTCGTCGCCTCGGGGCTGGTCGTGGCGAGCGGCGCGGCGGCCGTCGCGGCGCCGGGGGCTCCGGCGCAGACAGCCGCCGGAGGGTCCACCGGAGGCGTGGTGGCCACCCTGGAGGGCCTGAGAGTCCACGACCGGGCGATCGTGGTGGAGGACGGCGAGCGCGTCGAGACCGGCGCGGGGCTCTCGGAGATGTCCGTCACCGGCGGCGGCAGCCTCCAGACCTACGGGGTCGACCTGTACACCCCGACCCAGGAGCAGGCGCAGTACCGCGAGAGCGCGTGGGGCGCCTCCCCGCTGCACGGGAACCCCGACGCGGGCCGGATCCGCTGGATCGTGGAGAACTCCTACCCCCAGGTCAACGACCTCACCGCCCTGGCGAGGAAGGCCGGGGTCGGCCGGCTCACGCCGCAGACCGCCGCCGCCGGCACCCAGGTGGCGATCTGGCGCTACTCGGACGGCGCGCAGGTGGAGGCCGTCGACAAGGGCGCGCAGAAGCTCGCCGACTACCTGTACAAGGCGGCCGAGCGCAGGGCGGAACCCCGCGCCTCGCTCGCCCTGCTCCCGGCCGCGGTCTCCGGCCCGCCCGGAGGGCGGCTGGGACCCGTGACCGTGCGCACGAGCGGTCAGACGGTGAGCCTCAGCCCGGCCCCGAACGCCGAACGGCAGGGCGTGCGGGTGGTCGACGAGCGGGGTGAGGAGATCCGCGCGGTCGCCGACGGCGGCCGGTTCTGGTTCGACGTCCCCGAGAAGGCCGAGGGCGGCTCGACCGAGCTGACCGTCCAGGCCGCGGCCACCGTGCCGGTGGGGAGGACGCTCACCGGCACGGGCGAGCCCACCGCCGCCCAGGTCCTCGCCGGGTCCAGCGACTCGACGATCACCGCCGCGGTGAGCGCGCACTGGGCCGCCGCCGGCCCGCTGCCCGCCGTCACCGCTGTGGACAGCTGCGCGGAGGGCGGCGTTGTCCTCCGGGTGAGCAACGCGGGTGACGACGAGTACACGTTCACTCTCGGTGAGCACACCTACCGGGTGCCGGCCGGTGGTCTGGAGCAGGTGACCGTGCCGGTGGCGGAGGACCAGCCCTACCGCATCACGTTGAACGGCCCCAACGGCTACTCGCCGACGTTCGCCGGTGTGCTGGACTGTGCGACCAAGTCGGTCGCGCCGGTGGTCGACGACGGCCTCACCGTGCAGTCCGGGCCCGTCACCGTCGGTGGTGCCGGCGGGGAGCCCAACCTCGCCGAGACGGGTAGCTCCAGCAACGTCCCCCTGGTGCTCGCGGTCGCCGGCGGGCTGCTGGCGGTCGGTGTCCTGGCGCTGCTGATGGTCCGCAGGTCCAAGGCGTCCCCGGCGTCGGCGTCGGACCAGGACCAGCCGGGTCAGGCGGACGACCAGCCGGACCAGCCGGACCAGCCGGACCAGCCGGGCCGGTCGGCGACATCCGGTGACGGGGCGCCCCGCGGGGACGACGACCGCTGACAGCGGCGGCACCGGCCACCTGCCGGCGGTGCCGGGTGGGGACCGGGCGCTCACCGCCCGGTTTCCGTCCGCGGCGTCGAGTACGGCAGGATGGTTCCATCTGCCCACCTCCAGAAAGCCGGACGGTTTCCCTTGGCTGAGTACATCTACACCATGCGCAAGACGCGCAAGGCGCACGGCGACAAGGTGATCCTTGACGACGTCACCCTGAGCTTCCTGCCCGGTGCGAAGATCGGCGTGGTCGGGCCCAACGGCGCGGGAAAGTCGACCGTGCTGAAGATCATGGCCGGCCTTGAGCAGCCGTCGAACGGCGACGCGTTCCTCAGCCCGGGCTACACGGTCGGCATCCTCCTCCAGGAGCCGCCGCTCAACGAGTCCAAGACGGTGCTGGAGAACGTGCAGGAGGGCGTGGCCGAGACCAAGGGCAAGCTCGACCGGTTCAACGAGATCGCCGAGCAGATGGCGACCGAGTACACCGACGAGCTGATGGAGGAGATGGGCAAGCTCCAGGAGCAGCTCGACCACGCCAACGCGTGGGACCTGGACGCCCAGCTCGAGCAGGCCATGGACGCTCTGGGCTGCCCCCCGGGCGACTGGCCCGTCACCAACCTCTCCGGTGGTGAGAAGCGCCGCGTCGCGCTCTGCAAGCTGCTGCTGGAGGCCCCGGACCTGCTGCTGCTCGACGAGCCGACCAACCACCTGGACGCCGAGTCCGTCCAGTGGCTGGAGCAGCACCTGGCCAAGTACGCGGGCACCGTCGTGGCGATCACCCACGACCGGTACTTCCTGGACAACGTGGCCGAGTGGATCCTGGAGCTGGACCGCGGCCGCGCCCACGGCTACGAGGGCAACTACTCCAAGTACCTGGAGACCAAGCAGTCCCGGCTCAAGGTCGAGGGCCAGAAGGACGCCAAGCGCGCCAAGCGCCTCAAGGACGAGCTGGAGTGGGTCCGCTCCAACGCCAAGGGTCGCCAGGCGAAGTCCAAGGCCCGCCTCGCCCGCTACGAGGAGATGGCCGCCGAGGCGGAGAAGATGCGGAAGCTGGACTTCGAGGAGATCCAGATCCCGCCGGGCCCGCGTCTGGGCAACGTCGTCGTCGAGGTGGAGAACCTCTCCAAGGCGTTCGGTGAGAAGGTCCTGATCGACGACCTGTCCTTCACCCTGCCGCGCAACGGCATCGTCGGTGTCATCGGCCCGAACGGCGCCGGCAAGACCACGCTGTTCAAGATGATCCAGGGCCTGGAGCAGCCGGACGGCGGCAACATCCGGGTCGGCGAGACCGTCAAGATCTCCTACGTCGACCAGTCGCGGGCCAACATCGACCCGAAGAAGACGCTGTGGGCCGTCGTCTCCGACGAACTGGACTACATCAACGTCGGCCAGGTCGAGATGCCCTCGCGCGCGTACGTCAGCGCCTTCGGCTTCAAGGGCCCGGACCAGCAGAAGCCGGCCGGTGTGCTCTCCGGCGGTGAGCGCAACCGCCTCAACCTGGCGCTCACCCTCAAGCAGGGCGGCAACCTGCTCCTCCTCGACGAGCCGACGAACGACCTCGACGTGGAGACGCTGTCCTCGCTGGAGAACGCGCTGCTGGACTTCCCCGGCTGCGCCGTGGTCGTCTCCCACGACCGCTGGTTCCTCGACCGTGTCGCCACGCACATCCTGGCGTACGAGGGCGACAGCAAGTGGTTCTGGTTCGAGGGCAACTTCGAGTCCTACGAGAAGAACAAGATCCAGCGTCTCGGCCCGGACGCCGCGCGTCCGCACCGTGCCACCTACAAGAAGCTGACGCGGGGCTGATCCACATGCGCCACGTGTACGAGTGCCCGCTTCGCTGGTCGGACATGGACGCCTTCGGCCATGTCAACAACGTCGTGTTCCTGCGCTATCTGGAGGAGGCGCGGATCGACATGATGTTCCGGCTGGCCAGGGAGGCGGCCTCGGACGCGTTCACCGGGGGCAGTGTGGTGGCGCGGCACGAGATCGACTACCTGCGGCCGCTGGTCCACCGGCACGAGCCGGTGACGGTCGAGACGTGGGTGTCCAAGCTCGGCCGCGCCTCGGTGACGGTCAGCTACGAGATCAAGGACAACACGGACGTCTACGTACGGGCGAGCACGGTTGTGGTGCCCTACGACCTGGAGTCCGGTCGTCCCCGGCGGATCAGCGCCGAGGAGCGCTCCTTCCTGGAGGCATACGTCGATGACAGCTTCGACAACCGTGCGCCGACTGGCGTTCGCTGACCCGGGGGAGGCGGCCGGGCTGGCCGCCTTCCTCCAGCGTCTGCTCCGGTGGGAGAAGAACGCCTCGGTGCGGATCAAGGCGGCGGACGGCGTCGTCGGGTTCTTCGCCAGGCCGGCGAGGTTCGACGTGCTGGTCGTCCGCACGGCCCGGCTGCTCGAACCCGTCGAGCTGGACAGCACCGTCTCGGCAGGGGAACTGCTGGAGCGGGTCGACGAGCAGCGGGAGACGGTGTCCGTACCGCCGGACATCACCGGCCCGGCGTGGGCGGGCGTGCTTCCGCCGCGCGGCGGCTGGCGGCGGCAGGGAGAGCTGCCGGTGGACGCCGTGCGCGCGGTCGCCTCGGCGGCGGTGGCGGAGTTCCGGCAGCGGGCCGAAGGGCTGCCGGCGCCCCAGCGGGACCGGAAGCGGCTGGACGCCCTGGCGGAGGAGATCTGGTCGAGGCCGCTCGGCCGGACGGGACTGCCGCTCCGCGCGGCGCACGCCGCGCACGCGCTGGGCTTCCTCCGCGGCGAACAGCCGGTACTGCTGCTGGAGACGGGCGGCTGGCTGCGGCTGCGCACGCCCTACGGGTCGGTGGCGGTACGGACGACCCGCCCCGCCACGCTGCCGGTCAGCCCCGCCTGAACCCACCTCACCACGCCTGAACCCACCTCACCACGGCTGACCCCAGCTCCCCGGCCTGAGCCGGCGGGCGGGGTCATGCGCGGTCCGGGTGGATCTGGATGTGGTCCTCCTCCAGCTCCAGGAGCACACGTTCCTTGATGCCCAGCGGCTCCGTGAAGTCCCGCGGCAGCTGGAGGCGGCCCGCCCGGTCGATCGTCGCGTACTCCTGCGCGACGACCGACTCCCGGCCGTGCTCGTCCACCTCGGTGCGGCGCAGCACCTCGGAGGCCGTTCGGCCGTCCCGGATGGCGACGGTGCGGCGCACCTCCTCGGCCACCGTCGCGTCGTGCGTCACGATGACCACGGTGGTCCCCAGCTCGTCGTTGACGCGGCGGAAGGCGGCGAAGACCTGCTCGGCGGTGCTGCTGTCGAGCTCGCCGGTCGGTTCGTCGGCGAACACGACGTCCGGGCCGTTGGCCAACGCGACCGCGATCGCCGTGCGCTGCTGCTCACCGCCGGAGAGCTGGGCCGGGCGGAGGTCGCGGCAGTGCGCGAGGTCCAGGATGTCCAGCAGTTCGTCGGCCCGGGACTTCCGCGCCCGGCGCCCTCCCGGTCCGCCGCCGCGCAACTGCATGGGCAGCATGACGTTCTGGTGGGCGGTCAGGAACGGCAGCAGGTTGCGGGCGGTCTGCTGCCAGACGAAGCCGACGATCTCACGGCGGTAGCGGAGCCGGGTCGCAGCGTCCATGTTCAGCAGGTCGCAGCCGGCGACGGAGGCGGATCCCGCGGTGGGCACGTCGAGTCCGGTGAGGATGTTCAGCAACGTGGACTTGCCGCTGCCCGACGCGCCGACCAGCGCCATCAGTTCCCCCCGCTCCACCAGCAGGTCGAGGCCCTGGAGTGCCTGAACCTCGATGCCGTCGGTGCTGTAGACACGGACGAGGCGGTCGCAGACGATCAGCGCGTCGTGGCCGTACCCGCTCGCGGCACCGCGGGCGGCCGCCCGCGCCTCCAGGTCGGCCAGCGAGACGGTGCCGCCACGCGCGGCGGTCTCGGCGGTTTCGGTCGCGTCGGCCGTGTCAGCCGTGTCGGTCGTGTCGGCCGGTTCGGTTGTGTGGGCCATGGTCAGTCCACCGTCCTCGGTTCGGTCGGCCGGCGGCGTCCGGCCATCAGCCATGCCTGGATCAGCAGCGTGAGGCACCCCAACGCCAGGACGCCGAGCGCGGGCAGCGCCAGCGCGGCGGCGTTGAGCGGCAGTTCCGCCGGAAGCCCGGTTGTGGTGGTACCGGCCAGCCCGCGGAGGTCGATGCCGGGGCGCAGCAGCACCACGGTGGCGGCCGAAACGAGCACCCCGCCGCCCACCGCCAGGGCGTACTGCGGCAGGGACTCCACCAGGAGCAGCCCACGGGCCTGCCGTTTGCTGAGCCCCATGGACCGCAGCCGGGAGAGCAGCCGGCTCCGTTCCGGCGCGGTCTGTACGAGGGACAGCAGCAGCGCCAGCACGCTGTAGCCGAGCGCGACGCCGAGCGCCGCCAGGTAGAGGCCGGTGGCGCCGGCCTGGAGAGGGGAGTCGGTGAGGCGTGCGCGTTCCTCTGCGCGGACGGTCACGGCGCTGTCCTCGTCGACCTCGCGGGCGGCGGTACGCAGCGCCTCGGCGTCCAAGCCGCCGCCGGCCGCGTCCCGCGCGGTGACCAGCAGCATCGTCGGCTCCCGCAGATGCCGTTCGTGCGGCTTGTCACGCAGCCGGCTCACCGCGTCGGCGGAGACGATCGCGAACTCTCCCGACGTGACGGCGGGTGTCATGTCGGTGGTCTGGACGGGCCGGAGGTCGAGCGGCACTCCCGAGACGGTGATCCGGCCGTTCTCGCCGAGCTGTCGGGCGACGCCGGGGGAGACCACGGCCGGCAGGGTCCGGCCGCCGTCGTCCCGTAGCGCCTCGGCGGGGAAGGGGCCGAGACCGGTGCGGCGGGCCAGCTCGGCGTACTCCTCGGGGTCGGCGATCACGACAAAGAACGAGGTGCCGCTGCCCCGGCCGACGTACCGTCCCCGGGTGTCGGCGTGGACGAGCAGACTGGAGCGGACGCCCGGCAGCGCGTCGACCCGGTTCTTGATCTCCTCGGGCAGTCCGAGCGCGTCGGCGACCCGCGCGTCGGCCCCGACGGCGGCGAGGGCCGCCCGGTCGCGCGCGTCGGCCACCCCGGTCAGTACGGATCCTCCGAAGGCGGCGACGGTCAGCGTCACCAGCAGGGCGAGCAGCGGCAGCCCGGCACCGGCGGGCGCCCGCCCGGCCCGGGCGAGGCCGAGGAAGAGCACCGGGCCGCGGCGCCTCGCCGCGGCCCGGCCGAGCAGCCGCAGCGGCAGCGGATACGCGCGGAGCAGGACGATCGCGGCGGCCAGGGACAGCAGTACGGGCGCGGCGGCCAGCAGCGGTCCGGCTCCCTCCCCTTGGCCGCGGACGGCGGCGACGGCCACCCCGACGAGGACCAGGAGGGTGAGTTCGGCGACGGTGCGCCGGCGGGACGGCCTGGCGCGGACGACGTCCCGGCGGTCGGTGCCCTGGTGTGTCCGGTGCGTGGCCACCGCGCGCAGCGGCCCGGAAAGCGTCGCGACCAGCACCACCAGGAGACCGAGCAGCGCACCGCGGAGTGCGCCGCCGGCCGAGCCGTCACCGCCGGGCGCCACGAGCAGGGCGAGCGTGGTGCCGAGCGAGGCGGCCGGCACGGCGACGGCGGCGTTCTCCGCGCTCAGCCGTCCGAACAGGGCGGGGAGCGAGCAGCCGCGGGCCCTGAGCAGGGACAGTTCCTCGCGTCGCCGCTCGACACCGAGCGCGGCCGTCATCAGCAGCACGATGAGGGCGGCGGTTCCGACGCCGAGCGACGCGGTGGCGACCAGCGGGGCGACCGCGTCGCGTTCCCGTTCGAACGCCGTGAGGAGGGGCCCGAGTCCGCTGCTCACCTCGATGTCGCCGACCGGCGACTCCTCGGAGAGGCCCGTCGCGCCGGCCCCGCTGGTCAACGACGTCAACATCCGTTGAGCGGCGGGGACCTGGTCGGCGGTCAGGGCGCGGGCGTCGATCGGGTGGTGCCAGTACAGCACCGCCCCGTCCCGGACGTCCCGCAGCACGGGCGCCGCCCGCCGGTCGAGCAGCGCGCCGAACTCCCACAGGTAGGCGGGGTCGGAGCCGGGTTCCACCAGCACCTTCAGCCGGGGGCTGGTCAGCAGCCGGTTGTTCGCCCAGTAGGGGTGCGAGCGGTCCTTGGGCCGGACGACGGCGGTGACGGTCACCCGGGTCTCGCCCTGCGCGCCGCCCAGGGTGAGGACGCCGCCGACGGACACCTTCATGCGGCGTGCCGTGGCCTCGGTGAGCGCGGCCTCCACTTGGCGGTCGTCGCGGGCTCCGGTGACCCGGCCGGCCGGCGGGCGCCCTCGGACGACGTCCGCGAAGTCGGTGATCTCGCCCTGCTGCGCGAACAGGGTCAGCTCGGGGTCGAGACGAGGCGTGGGACGCGGCAGGCCCTCGCTGACGACGGCGGCGGGCGCGTGGTTGCGGGCGCCGTAGGCGACGCGGTCCGGGTCGAAGCGCAGCGGCGGGCGGATCCGCCGGACGAAGGCCGCTTCCACCCGGTCCAGCGCGTCCGGCGTCAGGAAGTCGCCGTCCACGCTGCGGTACTGCTCGGGCACGGCCTCGCCGCTGACACCGCGCTCCAGCAGCGCGGCCTTGGACACGGCGTGCCGGAGCGAGCGGTCCGCCTGGTCCTCGACGACCCGTGGGGCGAGCACGAGGCAGAACGAGGTGACGGCGACGACGAGCGCGAGCGTCAGCGCGGTCGTGCGGGCGGAGGTGAGCCGCACCCGCACCCAGGTGAGCAGTTCTCCCGGCTGTGCCATCAGAGCTCCCCCTGCTCCCGCAGCGCACCGGCCGCGTCACCCCGGCGCATCGCGATCAACGCCACCGAGAGCAGCGGCACCACGGCCATCGCGGCCAGCAGCAACCCCAACGGCCCCAGCGGTACCTCGACCAGCAGCCCTGGCACAGGCCGTGTGGCGTCGGACGTCAGCACGATCAGCGGCAGCACCAGCCGAAGCAGCAGCACACCCAGCACCGTGCCCACCACCATCGACAACGCGACCAGGACGGCGTGCTCGGTCGCCACCACACGGGCGAGCTGCCGCCGCGAGGCGCCGAGCGCCCGCAGAACGGCGAACTCCCGCGCACGTTCCCTTACCGACCCGGCGACGCTCACCGCGAAGCCGGTCGACGCCAGCAGCGCGGCGGCCACGGCGGTGGCGCCCAGCGCCGCCCGCGGTCCGGCGCCCAGCGGATCGGCCCGCAACTGCTCCGCGACCTGCTCGCGCACCAGCACCGTCTCCACGTCGGCGCGGGCCCGCAGCCGCTCCGCGACCTCCTGAGTGGCGCCCGCCCGGGCCCCGACCCACCAGTCGGTGATCGGCAACGGGCGGCTGCCCGCCGCCTCCAGGGCCCGGTCCAGCGCCGCCAGGTCGACGAGCACCGCGCCGCCGTCCGACCCGGGGACGCCGGGCGCCGTCGGCAGTTCCCGGACCGCGCCGACGACGCGGACGGTGACGTCCGTACCGGCGACCTGGACGCGTACCTCGTCACCGACCTTGGCGCCGCCCGCCTCCAGGTAGGCGTCGGTGACCACGGCCGGCGGCGGCCCCGGCGGTGTGCCCTCGGCGCTGAGCGCCAGGGTGTTGCGGGACGCCGGGGCGCTGAAGAAGCGGCCGGGCTCCCGGGCGGCGCCGGTCAGCCACTCCACGGTCGGACCCTCCGCGCCGGCGGTGACCCGGCCGGCCTTCGGACGGCCGTCGGGTACGTCCTCCCGCACGAACTGGGCGCTTGAGGTGGTGAGTCCGGCGGACCAGTCGCCGTCCGCGCCACCCAGTCCGGTGACGCTGAGGCGGAGTTGCTGGGGGGTGCCGAACGGCACCTGCGCGTCGATCTCCAGGCGCACCAGCCGCAGCGGCCCCGCGTACGCGCCCTCACCGACGGCGCTGCGCGGCTCCAGCCGGAAGCCGTGCGTCCGGTCGTCCGCGGGCAGGGTGCCCAGCCGGAAGCGGTGGGGCAGGCCGTGCCGGTCCTCGACGACCGCGGTCAGCGTGCCGTCCTCGACCGGGCCCGCCGCCTTGCCGCCGTCCGGTGCCGTCGCCGTCAGACGGGCGCCGATCCGGGGCGTGCCGTCGGGGAGTTCCACGCCGGCGGCGTCGTCCGAGCGGTTGGTGAGGCGGGTCGCGAAGGGCCCGTCGGCGAGATCGGACCGCATGTGCAGCAGCTTGTCCGTGTGACGGGTGTCGGTCGCCAGCAGCCGGGTGGTGTGGCCCTCACGGACGGAGAACTCGGCACGCGCCACCGGCGCGGCCAGCAGCACCCCGGGGATCTCGTCGAACACCCCGCCCTGCCCGAAGTCGGGGGTGCTCCAGCCGCTCACCATGATGTCGGCGCCCGTGCCGAAGTCGGCCTGGTCCCGCTGCGACCGCTCCCAACTGGCGCTCTGCCCGAGGGAGAAGACGCCCATGGCGACCGCCAGCACAAGCAGCGTCGCCGGGGCGGCGCCCCTGGCGGGCCGGCGGCTGAGTTGCCAGCCGGCGAGCGGGCCGACCAGCGAACGACCGCGCGCCGCGCGGCGTTCGGCGAGCCGGGCCAGCGGCGGCAGCAGCCGAAGCGCCAGCACGGTGCCGGCCAGCAACGCCAGCGCGGGCGCCGCGACCAGGACCGGGTCCACGGCCAGCGAGCCGCCGGCTTCCCCGCCCAGTACCCCGCCTTCGTCACGACGGCGCAGCAACTGCAGGTAGGCCACGCCGGCGAGCACCACCAGCGCCAGGTCGGCGCCGCCACGCAGCACGGCCGCCCGCCGCCGGCGGACGCCGCCGGCGGGTGGGCGCAGCACGGGCGCGGTCATCATCAGCCCCGCCGCGAGCGCGGTGGCAAGCGCGGTCAACCACACCGCGCCGCCCAGCTCCGGCGTCAGCTCGACGCCGGCCTCAGCGAGCGGGCCGCTGCCCGTCAACCAGCCGACGACCGGGCGCACCAGCGGCGGCGCGAGCAGCGCGGCCGGCAGCACCAGCAGCAGCGCCTCCGCCGCCGCCAGCACGGCCAGGGTGCGGCGGGAGCCACCCCGGGCCCGCAGCAGTGCCGTCTCCGTCGCCCGTTCGCTGGCCAGCAGCCGCGCGACGAGCAGCAGGGCGAGGCCGGCCAGCAGCGCCAGCTGCACCGCTCCGATGAGCAGGGTGGACCGGGCCACCAGCAGCGACCTGTCCAACGAGGCCAGCACCTCGGGCAGTTCGCTTGTCACTTCGACGCCCTCGACACCCCGCACGCCCTCGACGCCGGAGCCCGCCACCGCGCCGCTGACCCGTTCGGCCAGCCCGGCCAGGTCGGTGGTGCGCAGGGCGTGGAAGTCGGCGTCGGCCTGCCAGTAGCCGTCCTGTGGCGGGACGGCGGCGTCGAACGCGGACGGGTGGACGACAAGCGGCCCGTAGGTGGTGAAGGAGAGGGTCTGGGCGCCCCGGCCGCCCAGCGGGTCCAGCCGCCAGTAGGGGTGCCGGGCGTCGGCGGGGCGGTAGACGCCGCTGATCTCGACGCGTACCTCGGGCGCCTGTCGGCCCTGACGGCCGGTCACCGTCAGCCGGTCCCCGACGGACACGCCCAGTTGCCCGGCGGCGCGGTCGGACAGCAGCGCCGGCACGCTCCCCCTGCCGGGGGCGGTCGGCCAGGAGCCCTCCAGCAGCTTCATCCGGGAGCGTTCGAACGCGGCGAAGAGCGTCAGGTCGGGGTCGTCGCCACGTGCCGCGCCCACGCCGTCCGGCAACGTGAAGCGCTCGGACTGCACGCTGCTCTCGACCGCGACCGGCAGCCCGCCGAACAGCTTCTCCAACTCGGCCCGCACGGCACGGTCGGTGTCGGCGCGGTCGTCGGCACGCAACGTGCCGTGGGCCGAGACGACCGCCCGGTCGGCGACGTCCTTCTCCAGGCTGCGACTGAGCCCGGCGTCACCGACGGCCGACGTGAACGCGGTGAGCGTGGTCAGCATCGCCGTGGCCAGCAGAACCGTGAGCAGCGCGGCCGCGATCAGCAACCGGTGCGTACGGGCCCGCAGAAGCACAAACGTGCCCACGACACCCCCCGTCCGAGCCTCGAGTCCGTTCGATACTCGCAGACTCGGAACCGCTCACACGAGCGATCAGAAGTGGTCGTGACCTGCCTGTGATCCGGCGTTGCGCGGAACGCTCCGGTCAGCCCGGGGTGTTGATCATCGAGCGGGCGGCGTACACCAGGTAGTTCCACATCTGGCGTTCCAGCTCCGGTTCGAGGCCGAGCCCGTCGACGGCGGCGCGCATGTGGCGCAGCCAGGCGTCGTGCGCCGCCTGGTCGACGGTGAACGGGGCGTGCCGCATCCGCAGCCGGGGGTGGCCCCGCTCCTCGCTGTAGGTCCGCGGACCACCCCAGTACTGCATCAGGAACAGCGCCAGCCGCTCCTCCGCGGGGCCGAGGTCGTCCTCGGGGTACATGGGACGGAGCAGCGGGTCACCGGCGACGCCCTGGTAGAACAGCCGGGCCAGCCGCCGGAAGGTCTCCTCGCCTCCGGCCTGCTCGTAGAACGTCTGCTGCGGCAAGCTTCCGCGTGGTATCTCCATCACGCACCCATGGTCGCAGATCGGCGGGACCGGCCCGGGCGGCCCGGCGGCGGCCCGGCCGACCCGGGTGGGACGGCCGGCCGGCGGCGCCGCGGCTCGGTCAGGCGGTGTCCCAGCGGAACATCGAGCGGGCGACGAGGGTGAGGACCGCGCCGAACAGCAGCATTCCACCGATCACCGGGAGTGCCGTGGCCCAGCTCTCGCCCCGGCTGAGCACCCCCTGGAGGGCGTCGGCCAGGTGTCGCAGCGGCAGGAAGCGGGAGATGGTCTGCACCCACTCGGGCGCGGAGTCGAGCGGGAAGAAGGATCCCGACAGGAAGGCCATCGGGAGCACGATCAGCTGGGCCAGGCCGTTCGCGGCCTCCTCGGTCTTCGCCCACGCGCCGACCACCAGGCCTATCGACATGAAGGCCAGCGTGGCCGAGAGGATCAGCGGCACACACAGCCACCAGTCCCCCGAGAGCTGGAGGCCGTAGTAGGGGAGGGTCGCGACGGCCAGGAATATCGCCGTCTGGGCGAGGGCGAGCGCGAGGTTCACCCCGATCCGGGCGCCGACCACCGAACCGGCTCCGACGGGCGCCAGCCACAGCCGCCGCAGGATGCGCTTCTTCCGCCAGCTCACCAGGTTGTACGCGGTGCCGAAGACGGCGCCCATGGCCACCGCCCAGCCGAGCAGTCCGGGTGTGAGGAACTGGATCGCCTGGACGGACTTGTCCTCGACGCGGTCGGTGCCGAGCGTGTACCGGGGTGGTTGGCCCGTCGCCCGGAGGTTGACCTCCTGGACGATCGAGCTGACTATGCTCCGCACGCTGCCGGCCTTCGCCGGGTCGGCCGCCGACACCCGCAGCTCCACCTGGCCGCCGGCCCCGGCGGCCGCGCCGGAGCCGGCGGCGTCCGCCGAGCCGCGCGAACCGGTCTCCCGCTGGTAGACGACGCCGTCCACCTCACCCGTGCGGACCTTCTCCAGGGCCTGCTCCAGCGCCGCCTTCGAGCCGCTCGTCCGCTCGATCTCCAGCACCGGCCGCAGCCGCTCGCGCTCCACGTCCGGCAGCTCGTCGAAGACCGCGACGCTGCCCACCTGCACGATCTTCACCGCGTTGGCGCTGGTGTCCTTGAAGAGCGCGCCGAAGAGCAGCAGGAACATCAACGGGAAGACCAGCGTGAAGAAGACCGCCGCGCGGTCCCGCAGAAGCCCCAGGGCCATGGCCCTGGACAGGCTGACGAACCCGGTCATCCGCGGTACTCCCGTCCGGTCAGGGCGAGGAAGACGTCCTCCAGGGACTCCACGCCCAACTCCTCGATCAGCGCGGCGGGCGCGCCCACGCGCAGCACCCTGCCGTGGTCCATCACCGCCACCCGGTCGCACAACTGCTGCGCCTCGTCCATGTAGTGCGTGGTCAGGACGACCGTGCGGCCCTCGGCGTTGATCGTGCGCAGCAGGTCCCACAGGTTGCGCCGGGCCTGCGGGTCGAGCCCGGTCGTCGGCTCGTCGAGGAACACCAGCTCGGGGTCGTGCACCAGCGCGCAGGCGATCGACAGCCGCTGCGCCTGGCCACCGGAGAGCTGGTCGTCCCGCACCCCCGCCTTCTCCGTCAGCCCGACCTTGGCGAGCATGGCGTCCGCCGCCTCGGCCGGCACCCCGTAGAGCGCGCCGAAGGTCCGTATCTGCTCCCGCGCCGTCAGCTTCTCGAAGAACGCCGAGGCCTGGAGCTGCACCCCGATGCGCCGCAGCAGCCGCGGGTCACGCGGCCAGGACGGCTCGCCGAGCAGCCGCGCGGCGCCCTCGTCGGGCCGGCGCAGCCCCTCCAACATCTCCATCGTGGTCGTCTTGCCGGCGCCGTTCGGGCCGAGGATGCCGTAGAACTCGCCGCGGCCGACTTCGAGGGAGACGCCGTCGACGGCCGCCACGTCGCCGTACCTCTTGCGCAGCCCTTCGGCCATGATCGCTGGGGTCTGGTCCATGGCCGGACGCTATCCCGGAACCCGATCCTCCGGCGAAGCCTGTGGACAACCCTCGTCGGAACACCGGTCAGCCCCTTGCCGGGGCTCCGGCAGACCCCCGCCACACGGCTGTGACAGGACCACCGCGCCGGCCTCGCGCCGCGGGCCCGGGAGCAGGACAGTGGAGACATGCGTAGGGAAGCGCTGCTCCGATCGCTGGTCGCCCAGGGCGCGCTGCCGGACCCCGCGTGGCGTGCCGCGTTCGAGGCCGTGCCCCGGGAGCTTTTTGTGCCCTGCTACTACCTGGGCACCTACCTGGGCCACGAGCGGCGGTGCCGTGACGACCCCGGGCCCGGAGCCTACGAGCGCTGGCTGGACGGCTGCTACGAGGACGTCCCGCTCGCCGTCAGCATGGGCGAGGGCGAACTGCTCTCCTCCAGCAGCCAGCCTTCGCTGATGGCCCGGATGCTCCACGCGCTGGAGGTCGCGGACGGCATGACCGTCCTGGAGATCGGCACCGGCACCGGGTGGAACGCCGGGCTCCTGTGCCACCGCCTCGGCGAGCAGCGGGTCACCACCATCGACGTGGACCCCCAGCTCACCGACTCGGCCCGCCGGCACCTCGCGGACGCCGGTTACGCGCCGACGGTCGTCACCGGTGACGGGTACGAGGGCTGCCCCGAGCGCGCGCCCTTCGACCGGATCATCGCCACCTGCGCGCTGAGCGCCGTACCGACGCCGTGGCTCGACCAGTCCGCCGCCGGCGGGCTGGTGATCGCGCCTCTCGCCACCGGCGTCATCGCGCTGCGGGTCGACGAGCCGGGACGCGGCGAGGGCCGCTTCCTGTCGACCTCCGCCTACTTCGTGCCGCTGCGGGGCGCCGGCTACCGCCCGGAGCCGCTGCCGCGTATGGCCGGCGTCCCGGGACACGTGCTGGCCGACGACTCCTTCCGCTTCCTGCTGGCGCTCGCCGCCGAGTCGCTGACGGCCGTCGAGGCGTACGACGTGTGGCGCCGGGAGCGCCGGCCGGACCGCTCCCGTTTCGGGGTGACCGCGACGGCCGAGCGGCAGTGGGCGTGGCTGGACGACCCGCGCGGCCCGCACCGCTGGCCACTCCCCGACGGCCCGCCGGACCCGACCGGCTAGCCCCGGCGGACGGTGATCGTCGTCCAGGCACCGACGTGCACCCGGTCGCCGTCCCTGAGCGGCACCGGGACGAACGGCTGGATCGGGTCCTCCGCGCCGTTGATCGTGGTGCCGTTGGTGGAGTCCTGGTCGACGACGGCCCAGCCGCCGTCCGGCTGGAGGACGAACATCGCGTGCTGGTGGGAGACGCCCGGGTCCTCCGGGGGTCTGGACAGGTCGATGTCCGGCGCCTCGCCGGTCGACTGGCGGCGGCGCCCGATCGTGAGCTGTTGACCGGTGAGCTGGAGGTGCTGCTCGGGGGCGCCTTCCGGCATCCGCAGTCCGGCGCCCTCGGGGCCGCTGCGTTCCATCATCGCGGCGAAGTACTCGCGGTCCTGCCAGACGGTGATGTGCCAGGGGCCGGGCTGCGGCTGCTGCTGGTGGCCGTAGGGGCCCGGCTGCTGGTGGCCGTAGGGCGCCGGCTGCCCGTACTGCTGGGGGCCGGGCGGAACCGGCCCACCCGGCTGCGGCCCGCCGTGCCGCGGTGGGGGCGGGTAGGTGGCCGGGGCGTGGCCGCCGTAGGAAGCGCCGGCGCCCGGATAGGGCGCGGGCCCGCCGGGGTAGCCGTAGCCGCCCTGGGGCGGGTACGACTGGCCGTGCGCCGGCGGGTAGGACTGCTCGGACGCCCCGCCGTACGGCTGGGGC
>NZ_WMLF01000610.1 GCF_014156695.1 Streptomyces durbertensis
GCCTACGACCAGGCCGCGACGAAGTACCCCACCCCGTAAGGGGCGTTGTCGTACAGCAGTTCGCCACCGAGGTCCGCGCCGGACGCCGCACCCGCGAGCACCTGCCAGGGGGCGCGTCCGGACACCAGGAGATCGGCGGCGAGGCCCGCGTCCAGGTCGGCCAGCGCGGCGGCGTCCGCCGCGCCCAGGGCCCGGGCGAGCGCCGCGTCGAAGTCGGCGGCGCGCTCGTCGAGGTAGCCGGGCGCCTTCAGGGTGCGGCACGCGCTGCCGTCCCCCATGACCAGCAGGGCGACCCGCTCGCCGCAGGCGGCCAGCTCACGGCCCGCGGCGGCGCACTCGTCTCCGGACGCCTCCCGGAAGACCCCGTGGCCGACGGCGGGCGCGGTGCTCCACGACACGCGTTCCAGCAGCGTTCCGGCGACGGCGAGGGACGCCGGCAGCGGACGCGGGCCGCCCGGCCCCTCCCCCAGCGCGACGCCGAGATCGACGCCGAACGCGGCGAAGCCGCCACGGCTGCCCGCCGGGTACTCCCCCGCCTCCTCGGCCGACTCCACCGGCCCGACGGCGAGCAGCACGTCGGGACGGGCGGCGGCGACCACGGACAGGGCGTCCGCGCACGCCGTCCGCGCCTCGTCCAGTTCTCCGGCCGCGCCGGAGGCCAACTCGGGTACCAGCAGCGGCGGGCAGGGACACATGGCAGCGGCGACAAGCATGATCGAAGCCTAGGCGCTCATCGGCCGTCGCGCGGCCCCGCACCGCCACCCGGCGGCACGTGAGGGGTGCGACGCCCGGGCGCCGCGGCGGTCAGCGGGCGGCGCAGCCGTCGACGGCCGGCGGCAGCGGCTCGGGGACGCCCACCTTGGGGAGGCCGAGCAGCACGCCGCCCGCGCCGCCCTGCTCCGGGGCGGCCTGCCGGGCCTCCCACGCGTCGCCGGCCCGCGTCCGCCGCACGCGCTGCGTCGGACCCTCGGCGAGCAGGTGGTGCGGGGCGGCGTAGGTGATGTCGACGGTGACCATGTCGCCCGGGCGGACCGGTTCGTCGGGCCGGGTGAAGTGCACCAGGCGGTTGTCGGGGGCGCGGCCCGACAGCCGGCGGGTGGCGTCGTCCTTGCGGCCCTCGCCTTCGGCGACCATCAGCTCCAGCGTCCGGCCGACCTGCTTCTTGTTCTCCTCCCAGGAGATCTCCTCCTGGAGGGCGACCAGCCGCTCGTAGCGCTCCTGCACGACGGCCTTCGGGATCTGGCCGTCCATCTCGGCGGCGGGGGTGCCCGGCCGCTTGGAGTACTGGAAGGTGAACGCCTGCGCGAACCGCGCCTCCCGCACGACGTGCAGGGTCTCCTGGAAGTCCTCCTCGGTCTCGCCGGGGAAGCCGACGATGATGTCGGTGGAGATGGCGGCGTCCGGCATCGCGGCGCGCACGTTCTCGATGATGCTCAGGAACCGCTCCTGGCGGTAGGAGCGGCGCATCGCCTTCAGCACCCGGGAGGAGCCGGACTGCAGCGGCATGTGCAGCTGCGGCATCACGTTGTCTGTCTCCGCCATGGCGGCGATGACGTCGTCGGTGAAGTCCCTGGGGTGCGGGGAGGTGAAGCGGACGCGCTCGAGTCCCTCGATCCGGCCGCAGGCCCGCAGCAGCTTGCTGAACGCCTCGCGGTCGCCGATGTCGCTGCCGTAGGCGTTGACGTTCTGGCCGAGCAGGGTGATCTCCGTGACGCCCTCGCCGACCAGCGTCTCGATCTCGTTCAGGATGTCGCCCGGGCGGCGGTCCTTCTCCTTGCCGCGCAGCGCGGGCACGATGCAGAACGTGCAGGTGTTGTTGCAGCCGACGGAGATCGACACCCAGGCGGCGTACGCGCTCTCCCGGCGGGTGGGCAGCGTGGAGGGGAACGCCTCCAGCGACTCGGCGATCTCGACCTGCGCCTCCTCCAGCACCCGGGCCCGCTCCAGCAGCACGGGCAGCTTGCCCACGTTGTGGGTGCCGAAGACGACGTCGACCCAGGGCGCCCGCCTGGTGATGGTGTCCCGGTCCTTCTGCGCCAGGCAGCCGCCGACGGCGATCTGCATACCGGGGCGCGACGCCTTCCGGGGGGCGAGCTGGCCGAGGTTGCCGTAGAGGCGGTTGTCGGCGTTCTCCCGGACCGCGCACGTGTTGAACACGACGACGTCGGCGCCCTCCGATCCCTCGGGCGCGCGGACGTAGCCGGCGTCCTCCAGGAGGCCGGCCATCCGCTCGGAGTCGTGCACGTTCATCTGGCAGCCGAAGGTGCGGATCTCGTAGCTTCGGCCCTGGGTGTCCTGCGCGGTCATGCACACAAGGGTAGGCGTTCCCGGAACCGGCCCGCTCCGCCCTGTGGACAACTCCCCCGCCGGCCGGCCGAGCGTCCCGTGCAACGGGCGTTGCCGGTGGGGCCGGCGGGTGCCAGGCCTGTCTCTTATACAGATCTCCGA
>NZ_WMLF01000611.1 GCF_014156695.1 Streptomyces durbertensis
CTACATGAACGCCCCACCACTCAGCCCCGTCGAAGTCCTCCTCGTCGAGGACGACGCCGGCGACGAGCTGATGACCCGCGAGGCGTTCGAGGACAACAGGATCGGCAACACGCTGCACGTCGTGCGGGACGGCCTGGAGGCGCTGGACTTCCTCTACCGGCGCGGCGAGCACACGGAGGCGGTGCGTCCGGACCTGATCCTGCTCGACCTGAACCTGCCGAAGTACGACGGGCGCCAGGTGCTGGAGAAGATCAAGTCCGACCCCGACCTGCGGCACATCCCGGTGGTCGTGCTGACGACCTCCTCGGCGGAGGAGGACATCCTGCGCAGCTACCGGCTGCACGCCAACGCCTACGTCACGAAGCCGGTCGACCTCGACCAGTTCGTGCGCGCCATCCAGCAGATCGACGACTTCTTCGTCACCGTGGTGAAGCTTCCGCGCGGGACCTGACGGATCGGGGACCGCCGCGTGGCCTCCGGGCGACGCGGCGGTCCCCGCCGTCCTCCCGTCCGTTCCCCCGTCCGCCGGTGGCCCCACCGGCCGTCTTCCGCGTTCGCCGGCACGTCGCCGGTCGGCGCGGCGATCCGTGCTCTTCCGAGAGAGGTCCAGTTGACATTCCTGACCGACGTGGCGCGCGCCCTCAGGGCGGCCCCTCCCTATCGGCTGCTCGAGACACTCAGGGCAGAGCTGAACGAACGTTTCTCCGCAGACCACGTGGATCTGCTGCTCGCCGACTACGGACTGCGGGTGCTGCACTCGGTGGCCGACCCGGACACCGAGGAGGGCCACCCGCTGGAGACCAGCGCCGCCGGACGCGCGCTGGCGAGTCAGGACCCGCTCACCACCACTCGCGGCGGGGACGGCCAGGTCGACCTCTACCTTCCGGTCACCGTCCGCGGCGACCGGCTCGGAGTGCTGGCACTACGGCTCCCCGAGCACCTGCTCACCTCCGAGACCGTGGCCGAACTCGAGGAGTTCGCCGAGGTGTTGGGCCACGAACTGGTGGTCGCCGAGCGGGACACCGACCTCTTCCGGCGGGCCCGGCGCAGCAGTCGGCTCACCCTGGCGGCGGAGATCCAGTGGGACCTGCTGCCGGGCCGGGCCTTCACCTGCCCCTCCTACAGCCTGGGCGCCCACCTGGAGCCGGCCTACGCGATCCGCGGGGACAACTTCGACTGGTCGGCGGGCCCGGACGAACTCGTCCTGACCGTCACCAACGGCATGGGCGAGGGCAGTCGGGCCGCCCTGCTCACCAGTCTGGTCGTGAACGCCCTGCGCAACGCGCGGCGGGCCGGCGTGGGGCTGGCCGACCAGGCGGCGCTGGCGGACCAGGCGCTGTACGGGGAGTACCGGGGCGAGAGCCACGTCTCCACCCTCCTGCTGCGGTTCGAACCCGCCACCGGCCGCTGCGAGGTGATCGACGCCGGCTCGCCGCGGCTACTGCTCCTGCGGGAGGGCACGGTCGAGGCGATCCCCTTCGAAGCGCAGCTGCCGCTGGGCATGTTCGAGGAGACCACCTATGTGACCCAGGAGTTGCAGGTGCTGCCCGGCGACCGGCTGGTCCTGGTCAGCGACGGGGTGTACGACTCGCTGCGGGCGGGCGAGCGGTACGGTCTGCGGGCGCTGGGCCGGGCCATCCACGCCTCCCGGCTGCTGCCCGCCGCGTCGGTGCCGCGCGCGATCCTCGCGGAGCTGTCCGCGTTCCGCGACAGCGAGCAGGAGGACGACGCGTTGGTGGTCTGTCTGGACTGGCACGGCCCGGACCGGGAGATCACGGGCTGACAGCACCGGGGCGCGGATGGCACAGTGAATTGATGCGCGCCAACGATCCGAACTCCGAGCAGATCGAGGAGGCCGCCACCGCCACGGAGGTGACGGAGCTGCTGGCGGTCCTCCTCGGCCGGGCCAACGCCGGCGGCACGGACGGGCCGGTCCCGCCCTCCCAGCTCCGGGCACTGTTCGCGATCGAACGGCAGGCGGGCTGCAACCTCCGGACGCTCTCGGAGGAACTCGGTTCGACACCTCCGGCCACCAGCCGGCTCTGCGACCGGCTCGAGGCCGCCGGCCTGGTGCTGCGGACCGTCAGTCCGGCCAGCCGACGCGAGGTGCGCCTCCAACTCAGCCGTGACGGGCAGCGGCTGCTGGAGGAGATCCGGGCAGGTCAGCGCAGGGAGATCAACGCGGTACTGCGCCGGATGGCTCCCGCGGCCCGCCATGAGCTGCTGGGCGGACTGCGGGCGTTCCGCGAGGCCGCGACCGAAGGGCCGCGGCTGGGCACGACGACGCAGGCGGAGACGTCGGGCGGGGCGTCCTCGGCCGACCGGCGAGGCGCGGGCGGAGGCGGGCGGCGGACCGAGGACCGCGGGCACCTCGGCGGGGACGGTCGGAGCACCCTGCCCCTGTCCCTGGGAGGCACGTGGTCCTCGACCTGTCTCTTATAAACAA
>NZ_WMLF01000612.1 GCF_014156695.1 Streptomyces durbertensis
GCCGTACTGCTTGTCGTCGGTGTTCAGGACCGGGCGCCAGGCGGTGGGGCCGTCGGGGACGCCGAGGCGGTAGTCGTGGCGGACGACGGGGGAGAAGTTGCTGACGACCAGCAGCGGCGTGCTGTCGGCGGAGTAGCGGAGGAAGGCCAGGACGTTGTCGTCGGCCGCGTCGGCGGTGATCCAGGCGAAGCCGCTGGGGTCGCAGTCCCGCTCCCAGAGGGCGGGGGTGCGGGCGTAGGCCGTGTTGAGGTCGCGGACGAGGTCGCGGACGCCCCGGTGGTCGGGCTCGGCGGAGTAGCACGGGTCGAGCAGCCACCAGTCGGGGCCGTGCGCCTCGGACCACTCCGCGCCCTGGGCGAACTCCTGGCCCATGAAGAGGAGTTGCTTGCCCGGGTGGGACCACATGAAGCCGAGGTAGGCGCGGTGGTTGGCACGTTGCTGCCACCAGTCGCCGGGCATCTTGGAGACGAGCGCGCCCTTGCCGTGCACGACCTCGTCGTGCGAGATCGGCAGCACGTAGTTCTCGGAGTACGCGTACACCATCGAGAACGTCATCTCGTTGTGGTGGTAGCGGCGGTGGACGGGGTCCTTGCTCATGTAGACGAGCGAGTCGTGCATCCAGCCCATGTTCCACTTGAGGCCGAAGCCGAGGCCGCCGATGCCCCACTGGCCGGGCACGTCGGTGGGCCGGGTGACGCCGTCCCAGGCGGTGGACTCCTCGGCGATCGTGACGACGCCGGGGCAGCGCCGGTAGACGGTCGCGTTCATCTCCTGGAGGAAGGCGACCGCGTCGGGGTTGTCCCGGCCGCCGAACTCGTTGGGGGACCACTCGCCGTCCTCCCGCGAGTAGTCGAGGTAGAGCATCGAGGCGACGGCGTCGACCCGCAGCCCGTCGATGTGGAACTCCTCGCACCAGTAGATGGCGTTGGCGACGAGGAAGTTGCGGACCTCGTTGCGGCCGTAGTCGAACTCCAGGGTGCCCCAGTCGGGGTGTTCGGCCCGGCGGGGGTCGGGGTGCTCGTAGAGCGGGGTGCCGTCGAAGCGTGCGAGCGCCCAGTCGTCCTTGGGGAAGTGCGCGGGCACCCAGTCGACGAGGACGCCGATGCCCTCCTGGTGCAGCCGGTCGACGAGGTACTTGAAGTCGTCGGGGCCGCCCAGCCGCGCGGTGGGGGCGTAGTAGCCGGTGATCTGGTATCCCCAGGAGCCGCCGAAGGGGTGCTCGGCGACGGGCAGCAGCTCGACGTGCGTGAAGCCGAGGTCGCGGACGTAGGCGGGGAGCTGTTCGGCGAGTTCCCGGTAGCTGAGGCCGGGGCGCCAGCTGCCGAGGTGGACCTCGTAGACGGAGAAGGGCGCCTCGTGGATCGGGCGGCTGCCGCGCCGGGCCAGCCAGTCGGCGTCGTTCCACTCGTAGCGGGAGCTGTGGACCACGGAGGCCGTGTTCGGGGGGCACTCGGTGCGGCGGGCCATGGGGTCGGCGCGCATGGTGTGCGTTCCGTCCGCAGCGCAGACGTCGAACTTGTAGACGGCGCCCTCGCCGATGCCCGGCAGGAACAGCTCCCACACGCCGCTGGAGCCGAGCGAGCGCATCGGGTAGGCGGTGCCGTCCCAGAAGGTGAAGTCGCCGGTGACGCGGACGCCCCGGGCGTTGGGCGCCCAGACGGTGAAGCGGGTGCCGGTGACGCCCTGGTGGGTCATCGGGTGGGCGCCGAGCGCCCGCCACAGCTCCTCGTGGCGGCCCTCGGAGATCAGGTGGAGGTCGAAGCCGCCGAGCGCCGGCAGCATCCGGTAGGGGTCGTCGACGAGCAGCGGTTCGTCGGTGCCGTAGCGGACGCGGAGCTGGTACTCGGGGATCTCGCGGAGGGCCGCCGCGGCGGCGAAGAGGCCGTCGCCCTCGCTGATCAGTTCGGCCTCCAGGCCGCCGACGACGACGGTGACGGAGGTGGCGTGCGGGCGCAGGGCGCGGAAGACGACGCCCTCGTCGGTGAGGTGCGCGCCGAGCATGGCGTGCGGGTCGTGGTGGGCGCCGGCGAGCAGCCGCTCGCGGTCGGCGGCGTCCAGCGGCGGAGCGGGACGGACCTTGACCTTCGGGGTGGCCGTCGCACGCCGCTTCGGCGCCGCGCGGTTGGCGCCGCTGGCGCCTGTGGCGGCGGCCGTCTTGCGGGTGCGGGGGGCCCTGGCCGGTCCGGTGCCGCTGGCCTTCGCGGCGGCGCCGGTCTTCACGGCCGGGGACTTCGCGGCGCCGGTCTTCGCGGTGGGGGCCTTCGCGGCGCCGGTCTTCGCGGTGGGGGCCTTCGCGGAGCCGGTCTTCGCGGTGGTCCCGGCCGCCTTCCCGGCGGGAGCCTTGGCGCCGGGGGCCTTGCCGGTAGCGCTCTTCGGGGCCGGGCTCTTCGGGGCCGGCTTCCTGGCGCCGGTGCTCGGGGCTGTGGAGGGGGC
>NZ_WMLF01000613.1 GCF_014156695.1 Streptomyces durbertensis
GCCGAGCGCCCCCGGCTGTCCGGGGGCGCCGCGCGTCATTGCGCAGGGGACACCCTGACGGGCTGGGGCTCTGCGGCGCTGTCCCTCGAGGCGCGTGCTCGACGTGCGGACAGGCGGGGGCGGGCGGAAGCTGTGGGAGGCGGCTGTGGGGCCGCCGTCCCTACGGAAGGTTCCTGACCATGCACCTCACCCCCGCGCACCCGACCGTCGCCGCCTTTGTGGAGGCGATCAACGCAGGCGACCGGGACGCCTTCTACGCCACGCTGACGCCCGACGCCACCATGGCCGACGACGGAAGCGACCGGGACCTGGACGCCTGGGTGGACAAGGAGATCTTCCGGTCCGACGGCCGGATGGACGTCGAGTCCACCTCGGAGGACGGCCTTTCGCTGACCGCCCGCTACTCGAACTCGACGTGGGGCGCGATGCGCACCGCCTGGTCGTTCACCCTCAGCGGCGACCGGATCTCCCACTTCGAAACCGGGCAGGCCTGACGGCTCCGACCACTGCGGCGGGTGGCCCCGGTCCACGCTGGCGTGAGCCCGTGAGCCCGTGAGCCTATGAGTCCGTGAACCCGCCCGCGCGTGCCTGATCATGTCCGATCGTGCCTGTTTCTGTGTCCGAACCTGTTTACTTCCCCGACTCGCGGGCGTAATGTGTCGCCCGATCCACAGAGTCGGGCATGGAACGGACGCAAACAGACATGTACGCAGCGGAGCGCCAACAGGAGATCCTGAGGCTCGCCCGAGAAGGCGGGCGGGTCGACGTGCTCTCCCTCGCGGAGCGGTTCGAGGTCACCGCCGAAACCGTCCGCCGGGACCTCAAGGCGCTCGACCGGGCCGGGCTCGTCCGACGGGTGCACGGCGGCGCCATCCCCGCGAACGGCTTCGAGCTGGAGCCCGACCTGAGCGAGCGCGAGTCCACCGCGGCCGACCAGAAGAGCCGCATCGCCCGCGCCGCGCTCGACGAACTCCCGGCAGACGGCAGCGTCATCTTCGACGCCGGCAGCACCACCGGCCGACTCGCCGGCGAACTGCCGCTCGACCTCAGCCTCACCGTCGTCACCCACGCCCTGCCGCTCGCCGCCCGCCTCGCCGACCACCCCGGCGTGGACCTGCACCTCGTGGGCGGCAGGGTCCGCCACCGCACCAGGGCGGCCGTCGACGCCTGGGCACTGCGCACCTACCAGGAGATCAACGCCGACGTGCTCTTCCTGGCCACCAACGGCCTCACCACCTCCGGCGTCCTCTCCACCCCCGACCTCGCGGAAGCCGCCGTCAAGCGTGCGCTCATCGGCGCCGCACGGCGGGTGGTGCTGCTGGCGGACTCCACCAAGCTCGGTCAGGAGCACTTCGCCCGCTTCGGCAGCCTCGACCAGGTCGACCTCCTCATCACGGACAGCGGCCTGCCGGCCGAGGACGCCCGAGCGATCGAGGCGCACGGCACGGAGGTGGTCTGCGCATGACGCTGCTCACCGTGACCCCGAACCCGAGCCTGGACCGCAGCTACGAGGTCCCGCACCTCGGGCGCGGCGAGGTGCTGAGGGCGACCGTCGACCGCGTCGACCCCGGAGGCAAGGGCGTCAACGTCTCACGCGCCGTCGCCGCCGCCGGCCGGCACACCGTCGCGGTGCTGCCGTTCGGCGGGCCGGAGGGAGCCCTGCTGGAGACCCTGCTCGGGGAGCAGGGCATCGACGTCGCGGGTGTCGCCGTCGCCGGATCGACCCGGGTGAACGCCGCCGCCGTCGAACCCGACGGGACCGTCACCAAGCTCAACGCGCCGGGCCCGCACCTCTCCGACGCCGAGGGCCGCGCCCTGCTGGACGCCGTCCGCACCCGCGCCGCAGGCCACGCCACCTCGTGGGTCGCCTGCTGCGGCAGCCTGCCGCGAGGTCTGCCCCCCGCCTGGTACGCGGACCTCGTCGCCGCCGCCCACGAGGCGGGCGCGCGAGTCGCCGTCGACACCTCCGGGCCCGCGCTCCGCGCCGCCCTCAGCCGTGGCGCCGATGTCGTCAAACCCAACACCTTCGAGCTGGCGGAGGCCGTCGCCCGCCCGCTCGGCACCCTGGGCGACGTGCTGAAGGCGGCCGAGGAGCTGCGGCAGCTCGGCGCCCGCGGCGTGCTCGCCAGCCTCGGCCCGGACGGGCAGCTACTCGTCGACCACACCGGCGCGCACTACGGGCGAGCTCCCGTCCGGGAGGTCCGCAGCAACGTCGGCGCCGGCGACGCCTCACTCGCCGGCCTCCTCGTCGCCGGAGGCGAAGGGCCCGAAGCCCTCGCCTCAGCCCTCCGGTACGGCGCGGCGGCGGTCTCACTCCCCGGCAGCCAGATGCCCACCCCCGACGACCTGCACGACATCCCGGTCGACATCACCACCGACCTCCCGCTGGACCTCCCCCTGGCCGACGCCGGCTGAACCAGCCCCTCCC
>NZ_WMLF01000614.1 GCF_014156695.1 Streptomyces durbertensis
GCAGTGGGCGGCGTAGCCGTCGTCGCCGCCGGCGCCGGGGCGGGTCTCGACCACCAGCAGCCGGGCCGCCGGCTCGGTGCGGCGGAGCTCGGCGAAGGCGTGCAGCAGGTTCGCCGGGTCCTTCGCGGGGGTGAGCGGGCCCACCCACACCAGCAGCGGGTCCGCGGTCGGACCGCCGTCGTCCTCGGGCACCTGGAGGAGGCGGCCGCCGTCCATGCCGGGATAGACCGTGCGCAGCCGCTCACGCGCGGCACCGCAGCGGACCTGCCAGCCCCGGGTGTGGGTGTTGCCCGGGGTGATGAGGTCGGCGGTGCGGTAGGCCTCGGTGGCGAGCCGGCGCTGGAACGAGCCGAGCAGGGCGCGGACGGCCGCCGAGCCGGCGCGGGGCGCGCCGCCGGCCGGGTCGAGCAGGCCGGCGAGTCCGCTCAGGTAGTGCTCGCGCAGTCGGACGCCGTACTCGGTGAGGAGCAGCGGGGTGCCGTGCAGGCGTCTGGCGAGCAGTCCGGGCAGTGCGGCGACGCCGCCGCCCACCGCGTGGCACAGGTCGGCCCCGGCGAGCCCGGTGTCCTCGCCGCGCGGCGGCGGGAGGTGCCAGTCCAGTGAGAGCGGACGCAGCGCGCGTTCCAGCCGCTCGGCGACGGCGAGCAGGTCGGCCACGCGGGCCGTCCGCACGGCCCGCGGCGCGCCCGGCGCGCGGCAGGCCGCCTCCAGCAGGCGGACGGTCTGCTCCGAGCAGAGCGCGGCGGTGAGGTCGCCGTACTCGGCGGCGAGGTCGGCCAGTCCGTAGAGGCCGTGGGCGAAACGGTCCGCCTCGGGGTCGGCGGGGTCCTCGGCCGTGGTCTCGCCCGGGGAGCAGACCGCGCGGGCGAGTTCCTCGAAGTGGGCGTCGAAGCGCCGTGCGAAGTCCTGCCGGCGGGCGGCCCCGCCGCCGCGCCCCCCGCTCGGCCGGGCCGGGCGGGGCGGCCCCCACAGCCGGGCGGTGCGGACCCGCCGGACGTGGGCCGGCAGCGCCGTCCCGAGCCATCCGGCCTCCTCCTGCCGGCGGCCGCGGCTGAGCGCGTACACCTCGAACTCGTGGCCGCTCAGGCCGCGCACCAGCCGGTCGCACCACACGACCGACTCGCCGTGCGCGTAAGGGTAGCCGCCTTCCGTGAGCAGTGCGACGCGCATGGGCACACCCCCGTTCTTCCGTACCGAGCCCTGAGGACGGTTGTCGACGCAAGGCCGTCGCGGCGTTGCGGGAAGACGGTAAGCGCGCGGCCGGTGGGTACGGCGGACGGTTGTCCGCGGCACCACCGGAAGGGGTGAACAACCGTGACTTCTGCCCCGCGCGGGCGTTCAAGGTGGCAGTGTCCGCCCGGCGTCGGCCGTGGGAGCGTGCGCCGGCGTCAGAGGTCCGGGTGCGGCCAGGGGTTGGGGCGGCACGTGCGGTCGTCCGTGGTGAGGAACTTCGTCTGCTGCATCATCACCGGGGCCAGCGCGCCGTCCCGCTCGCACGCCACGTGGCCGTAGCCGAGCCGGTGGCCGACCTCGTGGTTGATCAGCATCTGACGGTACGCCAGCATGTTGTCGGGGCCGAAGGTCTCGGCACCGCGCGCCCACCGGTAGGCGTTGATCATGATGCGCTCGGTCGCCGCCGAGTCGCAGGAGACGTTGTCCTCGGTGGTGTCGAGCCCGGACCTGGCGCACCAGTCGGCGGTCGTCCCGGGGCTGGCGAGTGTCATCACGAAGTCCGCCCGGCCGGAGGAGACGCGGGTGAACGACCGCTCGCCGCCGTGCGCCCAACTGCGTTCGTCGTTGAGCGTCTTGTGCACGGCCTCGGCGAACAGCCCCCCGTCGAGCCCGAGATCCTTCTCGACGTCCACCCGGTAGGTGTACGGGCGTCCGGACTTCGGTCCGGGGTCGGTGCCGCCGACGGTGTCGAAGCGCCCGGGGCCGTCGAGCTTCGGGTCGATGTCGAAGAGCGCGGCCATCTTCTGCTGGTAGGTGGCCGGTCGGGGCTGCTCGGGCGGCTTCTGACCGGCGGGCGGCGGCCGCTCGTCGCCGCGCGAGGTGCCGCCGACCTCCCGGGTGTCGCCCTTGTCGGCCGACGGGTTCGCCTGGCCGTCGTCCCGCCCGGTGGCCACCTGGCCGGCGACCAGCACCGCGAGCACGGTGGTGATCGCCGCCGCGGCGACTCCCGTCAGGGTGCGGCCGCGGCGGGGACTGGCGAAGGTGTCCTCGGTGACTTCCGGTTCCTCGGGTTCGGGGCGGCGGTCCGTCTCGGGCGGCCGCGCGGTGTGCGGTTCGGGGGCGGGGCGGGCCGGCGGCAGGCCGCGGTCGCCGCCCGGGGTGTCGAAGGCGTCCAGGTACTCCTGGCGGGGTGCGGCGCCGCCCGGCTGGCGGCCGGGGCTCGCGGCGCGGTCCGGGTGCGGGCCGGGGA
>NZ_WMLF01000615.1 GCF_014156695.1 Streptomyces durbertensis
GTGCCAGAGGCGGCGGGCGAGCGTGCCGAGGACGGCGAGGAACGGCATGGGGTCGTCGGCGGCGAACCAGGCGGCCTCGATCGCCGGCCGGCCGCCGGACGGCGTCGGTCGGCTGCCCGCGGGCGCCGGGCGGGTGCCGGAGGCGGGGGTGAGCAGGGCGACGGCCGCGTAGTTCTCGACGACCAGGAGGCGGCCGGGGCGGGCACGTCCGGGTGGGACGGGGCGTCCGGTGAGGTCCAGGTGGTGGGCGCGGACGACGTCCGTCCCGGCGGCGTCGGTGAAGAGCCGGAACTGGGCGCCGGGGCGGGGGTTGAAGTCGAGGAGGTGGTAGCCGCCGTCGACGTGCCGGAAGTCCAGGTCGAGGATGCCGTGGTAGCCGAGGTCGGCGGCGAGTCGGCAGGCCAGCGCGGTCAGCTCCCGGTTGGGCACCCAGCGGCCGACGGCGGTGAGGCCGGCTCTGGGCGGCCAGGACCGGGTCTTCACGCCGGTGCCGCCGGCCAGGAACCGGCCGTGGCGGTCGAAGCAGCCGTGGAAGAACCAGTCGGTGCCGTGTGCCGGGAGGAGCTGTTGGAGCAGCAGGCGGCTGCCGGCCGGGGTGCCGGCGGTGAACAGCCGTGCGGCGGTGGCGGCGTCGGGCACGAGGCTGGTGCCGCGCAGCCCGGAGCCGGGGGGCAGCAGCCACGGCCGGACCCACTTGGCGACCGCCCGGCCGCCCAGTTCCTCCAGCGCGGTGGCCGCCTCGGTGGCGCTGCCGGGTAGCCGGGTGACGGGATGCGGGACGTTCAGACGCGCGCAGAGCAGGGCGAGTTCACTCTTGTCGGTGAGTTGCTCGGGCAGTCCGGGGGGAATGCTGGGGAGGAGATAGTGGTCGGCCAGCTCTCCGGCGAGGCGGGCGACCGCGATGGCGCCGCGGTCGTCCATCGCCACCAGCACGGCCCGGCGGCCGATGAGCGCGGCGGTGCGGCGGAGTTCGCCGAGCAGCCGGGTGTGGTCGGCGCTCGCGCCCGCCGGCCGGCGGTGGGCGCGGTGCAGGTGACGGGAACTCAGGACCGGACCGGCCGGTTCGTCGAGCATGACGTGCACCTCGACTCCCGCCCTGCCCAGGGTTCTGACGGCGCCGAGCGTCCCGTGGTGGAACGGGTTGCCGTCGAGTCTGAGTAGCAGGGCAGGCACCTCGGTATCGATCGACGCCATCACTGCCGTTCCTTCGTTTCGGTGGGCCATGCGGGGGAGGTGGTTCGCGAATGGACTAGGGACGGGCGTCCGAACAGTCCACTGACGGTCCGTCGTGTTTACGGTCGTAAACGGAACGTGCCGTCCCGGTCGCGGTCCGGAAGGAGTGACCATGTCCCACCGACGCCGTTGGCCGGCGGGGGTTTGTGCCGCGGTGGTAGCCGCCGGCCTGCTCGTCGCCGGATCGTCCGCGCTGCTGCTGCCCGAGACCAGGTCCGACGTCACGGACGGCCGCAGCGCTCCCCATCCCGACCACCGGACCGGCCCCTCTCCGGCGCCCGGCCCGTCCGAGCAGGCCGACGGCGGTGGCTACCAGGGCGCGTTCGGCGCGTTCCTCGCCTCCGGTCCCGAGGGGGTCCAGCGCATCGCCCATCTGGAGCGCTGGCTGGGCGGCGCGAACCTGCGGGTCGGCCACACCTACCTGCCGGGCGACCTCTGGTCGAACATCGAGGGCCGGCCGGAGTTCCTGCGCTCCTGGGCGCAGTGGCGGCAGGCCGACGAGGACCGCATGTTCGTGCTGAACGTGCCGATGCTGGAGCGCAACGAGGACGGCGTGCCCGACGGCGAGGTGCGCCGCCTGCTGCGCGCCGGCGCCCAGGGCCGCTTCGACCACCACTTCGAGACGCTGGGTCAGCGGCTGGTCCGCCTCGGCGTGCCGGACACGATCATCGTGCTCGGCTGGGAGATGAACGGCACCACCTACACCCACCGCTGCGCGCCCGACCCGGCCGCGTGGAAGGCGTACTGGAAGCGGATCGTCACCACGATGCGCGAGGTGCCCGGGCAACGGTTCCAGTTCGACTTCGCGCCGAACCGGGGTCGGGACGCCATCCCGTGGACGGAGTGCTACCCCGGTGACGACGTGGTCGACATCATCGGCATGGACTCCTACGACCAGCCGCCCGGTGACAGCTTCGACGACCACGTCGACCAGCCCTACGGGCTCCAGCACCAGGTCGACTTCGCCGCGGCGCGCGGGAAGCCGATCTCCTACCCGGAGTGGGGCCTGTTCCGCAACGGCGACAACGCGGAGTACATGCGCCGGATGATCGCCTGGATGAAGGAGCACAAGCCGCTCTACCAGACGATCTCCGACTACTGTCCGCACGGCGTCTGGCAGTGCCGCAGCAACCCGCTGTCGTCGGCGGAGTTCCGCCGGCAGCTGTCGGCCGACGTCCAGG
>NZ_WMLF01000616.1 GCF_014156695.1 Streptomyces durbertensis
GTTCGGGTGGGGCCGGCCGAGCACCAGGTCGTCCCGGTGGTGCCCGCCGCCTGCCTCTTCGACCTGGGGCGCGGCGGCGAGTGGCGGGCCCGCCCGGACGCGGCCCTCGGCAGAGCCGCCGCCGAGAGCGCCGGCCGCGGTGGTGACGAGCGGCGTGAGGGGAACGTCGGCGCGGGCACCGGTGCGGTCGTCGGCGGACTGAAGGGAGGTGTGGCAGGCGCCTCGACGGTACTGGCGTCCGGGGTGACGGTGGCGGCCATCGCCGCGGTGAACGCCGTCGGCTCGGTGCTCGCCCCGGACACGGGCGCCCTGTACGGGGAGTTGTACGGGGCGGGCAGGCCGCTGCTGCCGTCGGCGGAACGGCACGAGCGGGCGCTCCACCGGCTGGCCCAGGCGCGGGAGACGTCCGGCCCTCCTCCGTTGAACACGACGCTCGCCGTGGTGGCGACGGACGCCTCGCTCGGCAAGGCGCAGGCACAGAAGATGGCCGGCACCGCGCACGACGGGCTGGCCAGAGCGGTCAGTCCGGTGCACCTGCTGCACGACGGCGACACCGTGTTCGCGATGGCCACCGGCACCCGGCCGGTGACCGGAGACCTCCCCGGAGGCGGGGAAAGCCGCCGGGAAGCGGCCGAGATGAACGCGCTGAACCAGGTGTACGCCGCCGGGGCGGACGTGCTGACCCGCGCGGTGGTCAAGGCGGTGCTCGCGGCTGAGACGGTGAACGGCCCCGGCGGTCACTTCCCCAGCTACCGCGACCTGTACGACCGCAGGTGAGGCGGGCGCGACCGCCGGCTGGCCGAGGGGTCCGCCGGCGACAGCGGCGCCTGGGAGAGAGGGCGTCCGGCGACGGCGGCCGGCGTGCGGATCGCCCGGCCTCCCCTGGCGGGCAGGCCGGGCGATCCGGCGGTGGCCGTCGTCAGCTCGCCGTGACGCCGACGCCGACCTGGCCGCGCTCGGCGGGCACCGACCCGGCCGCGGCCGTCGCGTCCGGCCGTCGCGCGCTCTTCAGGGCGACCACCAGCCCCGTGGTGACGAGAGTGCCGGCTGCGATGGCGACCAGGTAGAGCAGCGGCCCGCCGATCAGCGGCACCACAAAGGCACCGCCGTGCGGGGCACGGAGGGTCGAGCCGAACGCCATGCTCAGCGCGCCCGTCACGGCACCGCCCGCCATGGCCGACGGGATGACCCGCAGCGGGTCCGCCGCGGCGAACGGGATCGCTCCCTCGGTGATGAAGGAGGCACCGAGCACCCACGCGGCCTTGCCGTTCTCCCGCTCGGCGGGCGTGAAAAGGCGAGCGCGCACCACGGTGGCGAGCGCCATGGCCAGCGGCGGCACCATGCCGGCGGCCATGACCGCCGCCATGACCTTCAGCGCGCCCTCGCTCGGAGCGGCCACGGCGATGCCGCCGGTCGCGAAGGCGTAGGCGACCTTGTTGACCGGGCCTCCCAGGTCAGTGCACATCATCAGGCCGAGCAGCGCGCCGAGCAGGACGGCGTTGGCGCCGCTGAGGCCGGCGAGCCAGTCGGTGAGGCCGCTCTGGGCCGCGGCGATCGGCTTGCCGACCACCACGAACATCAGCAGGCCGACCACCGCGGAGGCCACCAGCGGAATGACCACCACCGGCATCACGCCGCGCAGCACGTCGGGTATGCGCACCCGTTGGATCAGTCGGACAACCGAACCGGCCAGCAGACCGGCGGCCAGGCCGCCGAGGAAGCCCGCCTCGACGGACAGGGCGATGGCGCCTCCGACAAACCCGGGTGCCAGGCCTGGTCTGTCGGCCATCCCGTAGGCGATGTAGCCGGCGAGCACGGGCACGAGGAACCCGAACGCGGCCACGCCGATCTGGAAGAAGAGCGCCGCCCAGCTGGTCTTCTCCAGCCAGCTGAAGCTGTCGATCACCGAGGGCGCGTCGGTGATCCCGTAGCCGCCGAGTGCGAAGGAGAGCGCGATGAGGAGCCCACCGGCGGCGACGAACGGGATCATGTGGCTGATGCCCGTCATCAGGTACCGGCGCAGACGGCTGCCGAAGCCCTCCCCCGCGGTGCTGCCGGCGTCCATCGGCACGGCACCGGTGGACGGTTCCGTGGTCTCGCCGCGTTCGGCCTTGCGCCGTACTTCGTCCAACAGCTCGTCCGGGCGGTTGATGGCGGCCTTGACCCCGACGTCCACGGTCGGCTTGCCGCCGAACCGCGCCCGGTCCCGTACCTCCACGTCGTGGGCGAGGATCACGCCGTCGGCGTTGTTGATCACCTCGGGGTCGAGGCGTCGGAAACCGGCCGAGCCCTGCGTCTCGACGTCGAGTCGGATGCCGGCGCGGGCGGCGGCGTTCTCCAGCGCCTCCGCCGCCATGTACGTGTGGGCGATCCCCGTGGGACAGGAGGTGACGGCGACGACCCGGAAGG
>NZ_WMLF01000617.1 GCF_014156695.1 Streptomyces durbertensis
GGCCGGGCCTCAGGTGTTCCTCGACGCTGATGTACTTCAGCCCGGCCCGCAGGTCGGCGTCGTTGCGCAGCCGGATCACCAGCGGGAACTCGGCGAGGGCGGTGGTGTCGAACAGTCCGGTGGTGTAGATGAGTTGGACGCCGAGCGCGTCGGCGACGGCGCGCTGGAGCTCCAGCAGGTAGGTGGCGTTGGCGCGGCCGATGGGGTTGTCGAGGAAAAGCGTGCCGGCGTGCCGGTGGCGGTCGCGTCCCCGGTCGTTGCTGCGCAGCGCGGCCATCGTGCAGTACAGCGCGATGGCGGCCGTCAACAGCTGTCCGCCGGAGAACACGTCGCCCATCTGTCCGACCGACACCCGCTCGGCGCGCAGTACGGCGTCCGGCTTGAGGATCTCCACGGACACGCCGCGCGGCTGGAGGGCGGCGTGGACGCCGCGCAGCAGCAGCGACATGCCGTCCCGCCGCAGGTCGCCGTTCTTGCGGACGGCGGCGCGGGTGGCCTCGTCGATGACCTCGCCGAGCCGTTCGGTGAGCGTGGCCTGGTCGGGCTCCTCGAAGCGGATCCGCAGGAACTCCTGCCCCGACCACTCCCCCAGGCCCTCGGGGAGGCGGGAGAGCCGTTGCGCGGAGCGCAGGGTGGCGGTGGCGGACTCCACGAGGCCGCGCAGCCGGTCGACGATGCTGTCCCGGTTGCGTTCGAGCTGGGCGAGTTCGTCGGTGAGGACCCGCAGCCGCGGGGCGAACGCCTCGGCCCATGCGGCCGCGTGCTCGGGCAGGGCGGAGGCGGGCAGTTCGCGGATCTGCTGGCGGGCCGGGGTGCGCACCTGTTCGTAGCGGGTGGAGTTGGCGTGCCGGACGAGGACGTCGCAGGCCTCGCGGACGGCGACGTCCGCGGCGTGCAGGTCGGCGGCGCAGCCGCGCAGCGAGCGCCGCGCCTCGGCGGCCGCCGTCCGGGCCTCCGCGGGGGTGCCCGGGTAGGCGTCCGGTTCGCCGGCGGCCGGCTCCTCGCCGGGCGGCGGGTCGCGCAGCAGGTCGCGCAGTTGCGCGGCGGTCTCCTCGGAGGCGGCGGTGGCCTCGTCGGCGGCGCGGTGGGCGCGCAGCGCCTCCTCGTGGCGGGTGCGCGCGGTCTCCAGTGCCTCGGCGCGGGCGGCGAGTTCGGTGTTGGCGGCGCGGAGGAGCCGCTGTGCCTCCTCGGCGTCGGCGGGCACCTGGTCCTCGGGGAGTTCGGTGTGCGCCTGCCCGTCAGCGGGGGCGAGGCGTTCCACCTCACCGCGGAGCCGCCCGAGCCGCTCGCTGGCGGCCGACGCGCGGGTCTCCAGGAGCTGGACGAGTTCCTCGGCGCGGGCGGCGGCGGCCTGCCGGGAGGGGCCGTCGGCGCCCTCGGCGGATTCCAGGAGCTGTCCGGCGCGGGTGCGGACCTTGTTGGTGAGGCGGTCGAGTTCGGCGCGGGCGGCGGACTCGTCGCCTTCGGCGCGGGCCTGTTCTGCCCGCAGGTCGGCGCCGACGCCGACCTTCTCGTAGAGGCGGGATGCGGAGCGGTAGGCCTCGCGCAGGGCCGGCAGGGAGGAGGTGGACGGGGTGTGCTCGGCGTCCTCGTCCGGTGTGTCGTCGTCGGAGGCGCCGGCGATCTCGGCGCGTTCGGCGCGCAGGGCGCGGGCGGTGCGCCGGTTGTCGTCCGCGGAGCGCTGTGCGGTGCGGCGGTCCTCGTCGGCGGCGCGGGCGCGGTCCAGGAGGGTCGCGGCACGCTGCTGCGCCTCGGCGGCCTCCTCGGTCAGCTCCCGTACCCGGGTCTGCCAGCGGGCGCGTTCGCGCAGCCGGCCGGCGAGGCCGGCGAGCGCGTCGGAGCGGCGGCGCGCGTGCTCGGCCTCCTGCTGGCGGCGGTCGCGGAGCGCGGCGGCCTCGGCCGCGGCTTCCTGGGCCTCGGCCCGGCGGACGGCGGCCTCGTGCTGCTGGTCGACGGCGAGGTCGGCGGCCTCGGCCGCGGCGGTGGCGGCGGCGGCGAGTTCGGCGAGGCGGCCGGCGGGGCAGCCGGCCCGCCAGGCGGTGAGCCGGGCGGCCAGGGTGCGGTCGGCGGTGAGCCGGGCGGCCAGGGCGCGGATCTCCTCGTCGCGGCGGGCGGCGCGTTCGCGCAGCGCCTGCCGCTCGCCGTCGGCGGCCTGCTCGTCGTGCATCGCCGGGTTGGGCGGGACGAGGAAGACGCCGGTGTCGACGCGGCCGGTCGGCGGTGCCAGCAGTGCCGAGGCGGTGCCGACGGCGACGGCGGAGCGCGGCAGCAGGGCGGCCTCGGCGAGCGCCTCGCGGGCCCGGGCGTGACTGGACTCGTCGGTGATGACCACACCGTCGACGAGTTCGGGGCGGGCGGCGAGCACGGCGGCGTGGTCGGCGGGGTCGACGGCCTGTGCGAGGTAGCG
>NZ_WMLF01000618.1 GCF_014156695.1 Streptomyces durbertensis
CGGATGCGGCGGACGCCGCCGCGCGCCGCCAGGCGGCCTCCCGCAGCAGCCGCAGGCCGTTCAGCCCCACCAGCACGGTCGACCCCTCGTGACCCAGCACGCCCAGCGGCAGCGGCAGATGCCACAGCAGGTCCCAGGCGACCAGCACGACGATGAACGTCCCCGCGATGACCAGGTTCTGCACGACCAGCCGCCGGGCCGCCCGGGAGAGCGCCACGACCGCGGGCACGGCCGCCAACTCGTCCCGCACCACCACCGCGTCCGCCGTCTCCAACGCCAGGTCCGAGCCGGCCCTGCCCATCGCCACACCGGTGTCGGCGGCGGCCAGCGCCGGCGCGTCGTTCACCCCGTCGCCGACCAGCAGGACCCGCTTCCCGGCCCGCTCCCACTCCCGCACCGCCGCGACCTTGTCCTGCGGCAGCAGCCCGGCGCGCACGTCGTCGATCCCGACCTCGTCCGCCAGCACGGCGGCCGCCCGCGGATTGTCGCCGGTCAGCAGGGTGGGGGCGGCTCCGGTCAGCTCGTTGAGGCCGCGCACCGCGCGGGCGGCGTCGGCGCGCGCCCGGTCGGCGACCCCGAGCACGCCCACCGCCGTGCCGTCGACGGCCACCACCACCGCCGTCCGGCCCCGCGCCTCCACCTCGGCCACCAGCCGCCGGACCGCCTCGCCCTGCTCGGCGTCGCGCCCGTCGCCCTCCTCCGGCAGCCGGGCCGGCGCGCCGACCGCCACCTCCCGCCCCGCGACCGTGGCCCGCACGCCGACGCCCGGCCTGGCCAGGAAGTCCGTCGCCTCCGCCAGGTCCACGCCGCGCTCGACGGCCGCCGCGACGACCGCCCGCCCCACCGGGTGCTCGCTGGGACGCTCGGCCGCCGCCGCGAGCGCCAGCAGCGCCGCCTCCTCCAGTCCGGCGCCCGGCACCGGCCGCAGGTCCGTCAGCCGCGGGCTGCCCTCGGTGAGCGTGCCGGTCTTGTCGAGCGCGACCGTGTCGATCTGCCCCAAGCGCTCCATCACCACCGCGGACTTCACCAGCACGCCGTGCCGCCCCGCGTTGGCCAGGGCCGACAGCAGCGGCGGCATCGTCGCCAGCACCACGGCACACGGCGACGCGACGATCATGAACGTCATCGCCCGCAGCAGCGCCTCGGAGAACTCCGCGCCCAGCGCGAACGGCACGCCGAACACGGCGAGGGTGGCGACGACCATGCCAACCGAGTACCGCTGCTCGATACGCTCGACGAACAACTGGGTCGGCGCCTTCGTCTCGGACGCCTCGGCCACCATCGCGACGATCCGCGCCACCACGAAGTCGGCGGGCTCCCGCTCGACCCGCACCCGCAGCGTCCCGGTGCCGTTGAGCGTGCCCGCGAACACCTCGTCGCCCACGCCCTTGGCCGCCGGCAGCGGCTCACCGGTGATGGTGGCCTGGTCGACGTCGCTGGACCCGGCCACCACCCGGCCGTCGGCGCCCACCCGCTCACCGGGCCGGACGAGGATCACCTCGCCCACCGCGAGCTCCTCGGCGCGCACGACCTCCTCGGCTCCGTCCGCGGTCAGCCGGGTGGCGGTGCTCGGCGCCAGATCGAGCAGCCCCCGCACCGAGTCCTCGGTGCGGGCGGTGGCCAGGGCCTCCAACGCGCCCGAGGTGGCGAAGATGACGATGAGCAGGGCGCCGTCCCGCACCTCCCCGACGGCCAGCGCGCCGATCGCCGCCACGATCATCAACAGGTCGACGTCCAGCGTCCGTTCGCGCAGCGCGCGCAGGCCCGACCAGGCCGGTTCCCAACCGCCGGCCAGGTACACCACGACGTACAGCGGCGCCCACGACCAGGCGGGCGCGCCGAGCAGGTGGAGCGGCAGGGCGACCAGGAACGCCAGCGTGGCCGCGGCGGCCCAGCGCACCTCCGACAACGCGAACAGCCGGGTGCGCCGAGGCGCGGGTCCCGGGCGCGGCACGGGCCGCGCCGGAGCGGACAACAAGGCTGAGGGCATGACAAACAGACCCCTTCCGTTCTCGGTGAGCGGTTGCGGCAGCACGTTACAGGAACAAATGAACAGGCGTTCATGTGTTCTCGCTAGGATGGCACCATGGGCCACGGAGTCGACAACCGCAACACCACCACCCCCCGCGAACGGCTCGACGCGGTCGGCACCGACGACGTCGCCGCCACCCTGCAGGCCCTCGCCACCCCCTCCCGGCTGCGGATCCTCGCCAGACTCCAGGAAGGACCCTGCGCCGTCGGAGAACTCGCGGAAGCCGCCGGCATGGAGCAGTCAGCCTGCTCCCACCAACTCCGCCTCCTGCGCAACCTCGGCCTTGTCACCGGCGAACGACGCGGACGCTCGATCGTCTACGCCCTCTACGACCACCACGTCGCCGAACTCCTCGACCAGGCCCTCTACCACGT
>NZ_WMLF01000619.1 GCF_014156695.1 Streptomyces durbertensis
GCCCGGCGTCGTGGCCGGGGCCGGGCCAGGCGCGGCTCACCGGCTCAGCGGTACGTCGGTGCCGCCGACACGTCGGCCGCCGGTTCCGCCGGTACGCCGAGGCCCGCTGTCCCGGCCGGCGCTCCGGCCGACGCGCCCGCGCCGACCAGCAGGGAGACCAGCCGGGCCGCCGACGTGCCGATGCCCGTCGGTCCGGACGGCATCCCGCGCGGAGTGCGGTTGTCCTCCGCCAGCTCCTCGGCGCCGTAGCGGCGGCACCCCCGGTGCCAGTTGAGGATGCCCGCCAGCCAGTTCTCCAGCTCCTCCACGTACCCGGCCAGCACCTCCCGCGCCTCGGCGTCGAGGCCGAAGTCGTCGTACACCACGGGCAGTTCGTTGGCGGCGACGTGCTGGAACTGCTGGAGCCGGGAGTTCATCAGGTCGTCCACGATCCGCAGCGCGGTCGGGTAGTCGCAGTCGAAGAAGTTCTGCACGACAAGCAGCAGGTTGTGCAGCTCCCCCTCGTACTCGATCTCCTTCTGGTACGAGAACACGTCGTTGAGCAGCATCGCGTAGTCGGAGGCGGAGTTCTCCAACGAGCGCATCGGCCCGCTGCGGTACACCTCCGGCGGCACCCGCTTCCCGTGCCTGATCCGGCACAGGCTCATCGTCAGGTCGGACCCGAACGTCTTCCGCCGCATCTCCAGGTAGTCGACCGGGTCGGGAACCCGGTGCTGCGCCTGGTTGGCCAGCTCCCACAGCCAGCTCTGCGTCATGTCGACGATCGTCTCGCGGAACTCGGCGCGCGCCTCCGGCGCCATCGGCCCGGCCGTGCGCCCCCACAGATCGGCGAGCCCCCGCTCCAGCGCGTTGACGGGCTCGGGCACCGGCACCGACGGCTCCAGCGGCATGAACTCCGCCAGCCGCTCCGTGCACACCTTCGCGCCGACCAGGTCGCGCGTCCGGCCGAACACCACCGGGTAGTAGTCGTCGCCGTACGTGCCCCAGGCCAGCCAGTCCGAGGCCAGGTCCAGCTCCTCCTCGGTCGCGTCCGGGTGCAGCCCGGCCGCGCACAGCGGCAGGTCGTACCCGGCGACCAGCTCACGCGTCCACACGTGCGAGCCGGGCACACCCGGCTGCTCCCGCAGGATGCCCATCCGCTCGCACCACTCGACGGTGTGCCGGCGCGACGCGTCCAGGTGCGGGCTCAACCTCAGCGGGTACGGCAGCTTGAAGTCCGGCAGCAGCGAGGGGCCGACCTGCTGGAACGGCACGTGGGCGTGCCGCCGCCGGCGCGCCGCCTCCGAACGGGCGGCGAACGGTTTCACCGTGGCGGCGGACGTCCCGATCCCGCTCGGCACCGGGACCGTCCAGGTGCCGGGCGCCGCCTGCCCGCCGCCGTTCATGTACCGGCTGGACCGCATGTGCCACTCGTGCCCGCCCGACTGCCAGTCCTGCAACCCCTTGACGTACGCGAACACGTCCGCGCACTGCTGCGGGCTCAGCCCCTTCTCCACGAACAGCCCGGGGAGTTCCGTCACCACGGTGTTCTCGAACTGGTGCAGCCGGCTCGTCAGCAGGTCGTTGACGGCCTCGGCGGCCTCCTGCGTCCCGCACTCCAGGAACGTCTCCAACACCAGCACGCCGTTGCTCAGTTCACCCTCCTCCTCCTTCTCCCGCTGGTACGAGAACAGGTCGTTGCGCAGATGCACGGCGTCCGAGAACGCGTCCCGCAGCACCAGCAGCGGCCGCGAGGCCGCCACCGACGGCGGCACCTCCGCCCGCGCCGCGAACTCGACCAGCCCCGCCGACCACGGCGCGCCGCCCACCTTGCGGCGCATCTCGATGTACTCGACCGGGTTCGGCACCCGGCCGATGTTGATGTTCGACAGCTCCCACAGCGACTCGTTCAGCAGGTGCTCGGTGCTCTCCGCGAACCGCGCCCGCCACTCCAGCGACATCTCCGGCACCGTGCGCGCCCACAGGTCCGCCAGACCCGCCTCCACCGGGTTCGTCGGCTCGGGGAAGCCGTCGGCCAGGTCCATCGGCATGAACAGCGGCAGCCGGTCCAGGTACGCCTTCCCGCCCACCCGGTCCTGGGAACGCTTGAACGTCTCCAGGAAGTGGTCGTCGAAGAAGAACACCCACACGTACCAGTCCGTGACCAGGGAGAGATCCGGACCGGTCGCGTCGGGGTGCGTGTAGGCGCACAGGAGCGCGTAGTCGTGCGCCTCCAGGTCCCGCGCCTCCCAGACGCCGGACCCCTCCAGCATCCCCCTCTCCCGCGCCCACGCCCTGGTGTGGACCCGGGCCTCCTCCAGATGCGGATTGAGCCGCGCGGGATGCGGCATGTAGAAGTCGGGAAGTTCGAATGGCTGTGACACCGGCGGCCGGCCCTTCCTTCGGGTCTTCGGGTACTAC
>NZ_WMLF01000062.1 GCF_014156695.1 Streptomyces durbertensis
AGGAGTGGTCCCAGGTGCTGTCCTCGGTGGAGAGTGCCTGGTCGCCGGCCCAGTCGCCGTCGGCGAGCATCCCGAGGTCGGTCTCCCCGTCGTACTCGCCGGCGCCGACCTTGTTGATCTTCCCGTGGGCGATGAGCAGGATCTCGTCGACGGGCTCGCCGCCCTGGGCGAGCACGTCTCCCGGCCGGTACTCGCGCTGCACGCAACGGGCGGCCAGGGCCTGGAGCACCTCCGCGTCCTCGAAGCCGTGCAGGGCGGGCAGTTCGGTCAGCTGGGCGGGGATGACCCGGACCTCGGAGCCGTTGGTGACAAACTCCACCCGGCCGTTGCCGACGGTGTGGGTGAGGCGCCGGTTGACCCGGTAGGTGCCGGCGGACACCTGCACCCAGGGCAGCACGCGCAGCAGCCACCGGGACGAGATGCCCTGCATCTGCGGCGGCGTCTTGGTGGTCGTCGCCAGTTGGCGCGCGGCCGAGGTGTCCAGACTCGTCAGGGCGGTCGTGGTCGGGTGTGTCATGCGGGGCGGGGCCTTCCGGTGGTCGGGTGGAGACAGCGCTGAGCCCGGCCGACGTGGCCGGCGTGTGGTGGACGCGCGGTCACGTCGGCCGGTGGCACGGCGTGGCGGTTTGGGGGTGGCGGCGGGTGCGGTACCGCGGCTAGTGGGCGACCTCGACGTCCTCGAGGATGCCCAGCGCGTCGGGGACCAGCACCGCGAGGGAGAAGTAGGCGCTCACCAGGTAGCTGATGACGGCCTTTTCGTTGATGCCCATGAAGCGGACCGACAGGCTCGGCTGGTACTCGTCGGGGATGCCGGTGCGGTGCAGCCCGACGACGCCCTGGTTCTTCTCCCCGGTGCGCATGACCAGCATGCTGGAGGTGCCGGTGCGGGAGACGGGGATCTTGTTGCAGGGCAGGATCGGCACACCTCGCCAGGCGGGCACCTGGTGGCCCTGGATCGAGGCGGTGTCCGGGTAGAGGCCGCGCCTGCTGCACTCGCGTCCGAAGGCGGCGATGGCCTTGGGGTGGGCGAGGATGACGCCGGGGTCCTTCCACACGACGGCGAGCAGTTCATCGAGGTCGTCGGGGGTGGGCGGGCCGGTCCTGGTGTGGAGCCGGTGGCCGAGGTCGGCGTTGTGCAGGAGGCCGAACTCCCGGTTGTTGATCATCTCGTGTTCCTGGCGCTCGCGCAGCGCCTCCACGGTGAGCCGGATCTGCTCCTCGACCTGGTTCATCGGCTCGTTGTAGAGGTCCGCGACCCGGGAGTGCACCCGCAGCACCGTCTGCGCCACACTCAGCTCGTACTCGCGCGGCGCGGTGTCGTAGTCCACGAAGGTGCCCGGCAGTTCGGGTTCGCCGTGGTGGCCGGCGGCCAGCTCGATGGCCGCCTCGCCGTCGTCCGTCCGCTGCGCGGGGACCGCGACCCGGTACTCCGCCAGGTGCCGGCGCAGGCTGTCCGCGCGGTCCCTGATCTGGTCGAGGTGCGCGCGGTCCAGGGTGAGGACCGTGCCGCTGGTGGCGGACCTGAGCGTGAAGTCCCAGGTGCCCGGCGCCTCCTCGGTGAGGTTGTGGTCGCCCAGGTAGTCGCCGTCGGCGACGACGCCGAGGGTGACCTCGCCGTCGTAGAAGCCGTCGCCGACCTTGGTCAGCTTGCCGTGGGCGATGAGCACGATCTGGTCGGCGGGCCGGCCCGCCTCGACGATGGCCTCGCCCGGGCCGAAGTCACGCTGGACGAAGCGGTCCGCCAGTTCGTGGAGGACGTCGGTGTCCTCGTAGCCCTTGAGGGCCGGGATCTCGCCGAGTTCGGCCGGGATGACGCGGATCGCCGCGCCGGTCGAGACGAACTCGACCCGGCCGTCCCCCAGCGTGTGGCTCAGCCTCCGGTTGACCCGGAAGGTGCCGCCGGAGACCTGCGCCCACGGCAGGACGCGCAGCAGCCACCGGGACGAGATGCCCTGCATCTGCGGCGGCGTCTTGGTGGTCGTCGCCAGTTGCCGCGCCGCCGAGGTGGCGAGGCTGAGCTGGGGGTGGGTGGTCTCGTTTCCGGAGGTCGTCTCGACCGGAGCCGTCACGCAGTACACCGCCAATCTTCCGTCTGTCACGGGCGGTTCGCCCGCGGTGCGCGAAGAACGTAACGATCGGCCGATCGGTGCAGCAATCACTCAAAAGATAAGCGGACGGGGGGAATGACGGCTCTGTCACCGGGTAGCGGAGCCGACTTCGACGGCCTCACCGCACGCTGTGTGACCACCCCGCCGCCACGGCTCACGCTCCGCTCCCACCGCCTCCCGCAACGGGCTCCCGAGAGCTAACGGGCGTACAGATGTAGCAGCCATCCGTCTTCCGCGGCCGGCTGGGCGGGGGCGGCGATCCGGGTGCGTCCCCGGGCGGGACAACGGGCGGCGCGGCCAGTACGTTTGGTACCGCGTCGGGTACGGCCCGGCCTCCCCGCGCGGAGGCCGCCGCCGGGACGGGACCGGCGCGGGCGCGGAGGGAAGGGGAGCGGGTGTTCCGGGCTGTCGCGGGCCTGTGGCGCTGGCGCCGCAACCCGCTGTGCCGTCGCACCGACCGGGCGGAGGGCTGGCTCGCCCTGACCGCCCTGCTCTGCGTGGTGCTCGGCGCCCCGGCCGCCGGACTGGCCGCCGAGCAGGGCGCGGAACGGGCCCTCGCCGCCACCGCCCGCCACCAGCACGAGGACCGCCGCCAGGTGGTCGCCACCGTGGTGCGGGTCCTTCCCGGCGGGGGAGGCGGAAGGACCGACCCGGCCGACGACCCGCGTGCCGACCAGCGGGTGCTGACCGTGTGGAGCGCCCCGGACGGGCGGCTGCGACGCGCGGCCGTCACCCTCGCGCACCGGGCGCGGGCGGGCGACCGGGTCCGGCTGTGGGTCGACTCCACCGGGCGCGTCACCACTCCCCCGCTGGACGGCGCCACCGTGGCCTCCACCGCCGCCGCGGCCGGCACGGTGGTCGCGGTGGCCGCGGCCGCGGCCGTGGAGACGGTCCGCAGACTCGTGCTGGGCGTGATGCTGCGACGCCGCTGGGAGCGCTGGGAGAGCGAGTGGTCGCGGGCCGGCCCCGGCTGGGGGCGCCCCCGGCCCTCGGCCGCGCCCAACTGACCCGTCCGGCTGACGGTAACGAGTCGTCGGTGCGGTCATCGTCGGGACGCGGCACACGCTACGGTGGTCCCGCCGGGCCCGCCGCGGACCGCTCGCGGCGAGGGCGCCGGCGTCCCCCGGCTCGCCCACGGGCGTCCGCACCATCGGTACACACGTCGACACACACTCCGACACACACTCTTCGAACTGACGGTTTCCACAGGAAGTTGGGGCACAGCGGTCCATGGCACAGGGCTCGGTCCAGGTGACGCATACCAGCACGTCGCGGTGGCGGCGCCGCACCGGCGAGTACGACACGCTCGCCGCCGCGCTGGAGGCCGCCGCCGACGGAGACGTGCTGACCATCGGGCCGGGGACCTACCGGGAGAACGTGGTGGTCGAGCGGGCCGTCACGCTGAACGGGCCCGAGCGGGCCGGCGCCGGCCCGGCCAGGCTGACGCCCGACGGCGGGGTGGCGCTGACCGTGCGGGGCGACGCCGTGGTGCGGAACCTGCACGTGGAGGGCCAGGACACCGCCGCTCCCGCCCTGTTGGTCGAGGGCTGCGACGCGGAGTTGAGCGGCCTGCGGGTGAGTACCCGCTCGGCGGTCGGCCTGGAGGTGCGGGCCGGGGCGCGTCCCGTGGTGCGGGGCTGCGTCGTGGAGAACCCGGCGGGTCTGGGGGTGAGCGTCTCCGGTGGCGCGGGCGGCGCCTTCGAGGACTGCGAGGTCGTCGCGGCCGGCCAGGTCGGGTTCTCCGTGACGGGCGGCGGCGCGCCGCGGCTGGAACGCTGCCGGGTGCACCACGCCGGCGGCGCCGGGCTGTCGTTGAGCGGGGAGGGCAGCGCGGTGGAGGCCGTCGGCTGCGAGTTCTACGAGATCCGCGGCACGGGTGTGCACGTCACCGGCCGCGCCCAGGGGCAGCTCGTCGACTGCCAGGTCCACCGCACCACCGGCGACGGCATCACGCTGGACACCGACGCGGTGCTGGCGCTGACCGACTGCGACGTGCACGACGTGCCGGAGAACGCCGTGGACCTGCGGTCCCGTTCGGTGCTCACGCTGTCCCGCTCCAAGGTCCGCAGGTTCGGCCGCAACGGCCTGTCGGTGTGGGACCCGGGGACCCGGGTGGACGCGAACGGCTGCGAGATCCAGGAGAGCACCGGCGACTACCCGGCGGTGTGGGTGAGCGACGGCGCGGCGGCCGTGCTCGAGGGCTGCCGGGTGCAGCAGGTGCCCGACGCGCTTTTTGTCCTGGACCGGGGCTCCCGGGCGGACGTGGTGGACAGCGACATCGGCCAGGTGCGCGGCACGGCCGTCTCGGTGAGCGACGGCGGCACCGTGGAGTTGGACGACTGCCGCATCCGGGAGGCGGCGACCGGCGCGTGGTTCCGCGACCACGGCAGCGGCGGGGTGCTCAGCAACTGCTCTATGGACGAGGTGTCCACCGGCGTCATCGTCACCAAGGGCGCCGACCCGCTGGTGGAGAACTGCTCGGTGACCGGGCCCGCGGAGGCCGGCTTCTACGTCTCGGCGGAGGGCCGGGGCACGTTCCGGAACTGCCGGGTGACCGGCTCGCGCGGGTACGGCTTCCATGTGATGGACGGGTGCCGGACCACGCTGCGCGGCTGCCGCACCGAGCGGTGCGCCCGCGCGGGCTACGAGTTCGCCGAGGACGGTCCGCTCGTCGAGGGCTGCACAAGCGACGAGACGGCCGCCGCGCCCGCAGCGCCCGTGCCGTCCTCTCCGGCCCCGGCGGTGCAGCGGGCCGGGCTGCTGACCGCGGAGGCCGCGCTGCCGGCGGCGCGGACCGCGCCGGAGGAGGAGCACGCGACGGCGCGGCCGGCCGCCGAGGTGCTGGGCGAACTCGACGCGCTGGTCGGCCTGGAGAGCGTGAAGCACGAGGTCCGGGCGCTCACCGACATGATCGAGGTGGGGCGCCGCCGGCAGCAGGCCGGACTGAAGGCGGCGTCGGTGCGCCGCCACCTGGTGTTCACCGGCTCCCCCGGCACCGGCAAGACGACCGTCGGCCGGCTCTACGGCGAGATCCTGCGCTCGCTCGGCGTGCTGGACCGCGGCCACCTCGTGGAGGTGTCCCGCGTGGACCTCGTGGGTGAGCACATCGGCTCCACGGCGATCCGCACCCAGCAGGCGTTCGACCGGGCCCGCGGCGGGGTGCTGTTCATCGACGAGGCGTACGCGCTCTCCCCCGAGGACGCCGGGCGTGACTTCGGCCGGGAGGCCATCGACACGCTGGTGAAGCTGATGGAGGACCACCGGGACGAGGTGGTGGTGATCTGCGCCGGGTACACCGCCGAGATGGAGCGCTTCCTGGCGGTGAACCCGGGGGTCGCCTCCCGCTTCTCGCGGACGATCGCGTTCGGCGACTACACGGCCGAGGAGCTGCTGCGGATCGTCGAGCAGCAGGCGGAGGAGCACGAGTACCGGCTGGCGGACGGCGCGGACGAGGCGCTGCTCAAATACTTCGCGGCCGTGCCACGCGGCCCGTCCTTCGGCAACGGGCGGACCGCGCGGCAGACGTTCGAGGCGATGGTCGAGCGGCACGCCGGGCGGGTCGCCCAACTGCCCGACCCCAGCAAGGACGAGCTGACGCTGCTCTACGCCGAGGACCTGCCGGCGCTCCCCTGACCCGGGACGCCCTGATCAGGGACGCCCTGACCCGGGACCTTGCCGAGGGCCGCGCCCTCCTCGGCGGCCGGCGCGCAGTCAGGGTCCGCCGACACGGATGCGCCGGCGGCGTCCGGTGAGGCCGTCGCCGCCCGTCCGAGTGCGGCGAGCAGGAGCGCGCGTTCCTCCTCGAAGGCGGGGTCGGCCTGGTAGTCGCTGTGTCCGCAGATCGGCGCGGGCAGCGGGTTGCGCAGCGTCCGGCCGTAGTGCAGCGGGTCGCGCAGCGGGCCCCGGTCGACGGGGCCGTGCTCCTCGGAGTCGACTTTCACGGGACCGCCGATCGGGTCGGTCAGCCGCCACAGGTTGCGCCAGCACTCGGTCTCCCTGCTCAGCGCACGCAGCGCGGCCGGGCCGAAGCAGGTCGGGAACCAGCGTCCGTAGAGCCGTTCCAGCGGCGAACCGTAGGTGAGCAGGGCGACGCGCCTGCGGGTGGCCGGGTCGAGCTGCCAGACGGCGGCGGCGGCCAGGACGCTGCCCTGCGAGTGCCCGGAGACGACCAGCCGGCCGCCGGTCAGCTCCGTCCAGGTGGCGATGCGCCAGCTGAGGTCGGGCACCGCGCGCTCGGCGTAGCAGGGCGGGGCGAACGGGTGCGCGGACCGCGGCCAGAACGTGCCGACGTCCCAGAGGACGCCGACGGTGCGGCGGGCCCCGGCGTCCCGGTAGGCGCGGCGGCCCATGGTGACCAGGAGTATCACCAGCGCGCCCATCACCCAGGAGCCCACGCCCTGGGCGAGGCCGAGCAGCGCGGGCAGCGGGCTGGGGGCGGCGCCGGCGGCCTCGCCCGGCGGACGTTCGCTCAGCTGCGCGCCGAGGACGGCGCCGGCTCCCAGCACCAGGGTGAGCAGCGCCACCGAGCCGAGCAGCACGGGCGCGGAGTCGGTCAGCCCGGCCCTGGCGACCGTGCCGGCGATGCGGCGGCTGCGGGAGCGCAGCTCGGCCGTCTCGTGCGGGTAGCCGTCGATGACGCCGGGGGTCAGCCGGCGGCAGGTGCGCCAGGTACGGAAGGCGGACACCAGCGCGAACACCACCACGGCCGCGATCAGCCCGGGGATGACCGCCGCCTGCCAGGTCAGCACAACCGGCGGGCCGGTGATCAGCGAGGAGGCGCCGGCCGACGAGCCGGGCGCGAGCCATTCGGAGACGCGCTGGTTGATGCCGCCGGAGAGCACCCCGCCGAGCGCGCAGGCGATCAGCGCGACGGCCGCGCCGCCGAGCCCGCCCATGGCGCTGCGGTGGCCGGCCGGGGCCCGGCGGTGCAGCACCAGGGCGGTCAGCGCAAGCGCCGCTACCAGGGCGCCCTGGGCGACGGCGAGCGTGCCGAAGGCGCCGGTGCCCGGCATGGCGCCGGCGCTCTCCCAGCCCGGGCGGTCCCACGCGGTGTGCACGGCGGTGGCGAGCAGCAGCGCGGCGGCGGCGCTGGGCAGGACCTTGGTGGCCGCGGGGTCCCGGTGCTCGTCGGCCTCGTTCTCGGTGCGGCCCCGGTGCACGACCACCAGCACGACCAGCGCCCACAGCACCGCGCAGAGCAGGCCGAGGACTCCGCCGGTGGCGACGAGGCCGCCCGGTACGTCGGCCCGGGTGTCGTGGTGGAGGGTGGCGTACTGGAGGGCGGCGGTGACGGTGAGCAGTCCGGCGGCGGTGTGCGCGGCCCGCAGCCGGGAGACCAGCCGGCGGCCGTACCAGAAGCCGGGCAGGCTCAGCGGCGGGCGCTCCTCCCCCGGTTCGGGGGGCGCGGCGCCGAGGGCGCGGGGCGGCGGCGACGCGGACTCGTAGGCGCTCCACGTCCGGTGGGAGAGCCACCACAGCAGGCCGGTGACGGCGACCGGCAGCAGCGCGGCGACAACAAGGCGGCGGCCCGGCGCGCTCCACCAGCCGCCGGAGTCGGCGGCCAGGAAGGACAGCCAGGAGGTGTTGTCGGCGCAGCCGGGCGAGCCGGCGCACTGCCAGGCCACGAGGTCGAGGGCGAGTTCGCAGGCCGCCGCGGTCAGCAGGACGGTCAGGGAGAGCGCCAGCAGGCGGGCGAGCACCGAGTACACGGCCTGCGCGCGGTGCCGGCGGGGCGCGGCGGGGCGCATCCAGTACGCGAGGTTGGCGATCATGAAGGGCAGCAGGACGAGCCACAGGGCGCGGGCGCCGTTCCCGGAGGTCAGCCCGGACCAGCAGTAGGCCTCCGGCACGGGCCTGTCGCCGTGGTCGCCCGGTCGTTCCTCCGCGTCGACGTCGTCGGTGCGGCGGTGGATACCGGCGGTCGCGTCACCGGTGACCAGGGTGGTGCGCGGATCGTCGAGCATCTGCTGCGGTGTGACGCCGCCGACGCCGTGCACCAGGAGTTCCAGTGCGGGGGCGGGCGCGGTGCGCGGCTTGGCCATCGTCTCCCCGGGGTGTGCGCGCTGCAACACTCCCGCTCATCATGACAGCCGCGGCGCTTCCGCCCCAGACCCCGACACGTCGGACCCGTAGCGGAGTTGACGCCCGGTCAGGCCGGGAGGGGCGTCACCAGCGGCCGGTGGCCAGGAAGTTGTCGATCGCCGCCCGGTAGGGGGCGATGTCCAGCCCCTGCTCAGCCAGCCACTCGTCCGAGTAGTACTTGTCCAGGTAGCGCTCGCCCGGGTCGCAGATCAGCGTCACGACCGAGCCGGTGCGGCCGGCGGTCACCATCTCGGCGACGATCTTCAGCGCGCTCCACAGGCCGGTGCCGGTGGAGCCGCCGGCGCGGCGCCCGATGGCGGCCTCCAGCGCGCGGACGGCGGCGATGCTCGCGGCGTCCGGGACCTTCATCATGCGGTCGATCGCGCCGGGCACGAAGCTCGGTTCCATCCGGGGCCGGCCGATGCCCTCGATGCGTGAGCCGCAGTCGCTGGCGGCGCCGGGGTCGTCCTTCACCCAGCCGTCGAAGAAGCAGCTGTTCTCCGGGTCGGGGACGCAGATCCGGGTGTCGTACTGCATGTAGTGCACGTAGCGGGCGATGGTCGCCGAGGTGCCGCCGGTGCCGGCGGCGGCGACGATCCAGGCGGGCTCGGGGTAGCGTTCCAGCCGCAGCTGCTGGTAGACGGACTCGGCGATGTTGTTGTTGCCGCGCCAGTCGGTGGCCCGTTCCGCGTAGGTGAACTGGTCCATGTAGTGGCCGCCGGTCTCCCTCGCGAGGCGTGCGGAGACCTCGTACACCGTCTGCGGGTCGTCCACCAGATGGCACCGGCCGCCGTGGAACTCGATGAGGCGGGTCTTCTCCGGGCTGGTCGTACGCGGCATGACCGCGATGAAGGGCACCCCGATCAGCTTGGCGAAGTACGCCTCGGACACGGCGGTCGAACCGCTGGACGCCTCGATCACCGGTCGTCCCGGCCGGATCCAGCCGTTGCACAGCCCGTAGAGGAACAGCGAGCGTGCCAGCCGGTGCTTGAGGCTCCCGGTGGGGTGCGTCGACTCGTCCTTGAGGTAGAGGTCGATGTTCCAGGACGCGGGGAGCGGGAAGAGGAGCAGATGGGTGTCCGCACTGCGGTTGGCGTCGGCCTGCACCTTTCGCACGGCCTCTTTCAGCCAGTCGCGGTAGTGCGGATCGGTGCGGTCGACGTCGACGGTGGGGACGGGCTCCTGGAAGGCACCGCCGGCGGCCAGTTCTGTGGTGCTCACGGGCCGATGATATGCGGCTGCGGGACCTTCGACCCTGGTTGGCGGTCACGCCGGAGGTGCAGAATTCTCTCAGTGAGCGCCGCGTGGAGCGGTGACTGCGAGGAGGGGCGGTCGATGATGGCTGAGCCGGAGTTCGAACAGACGGGAGTGCCGATCGGGCGGCTCCTGCGGTCGTTGACCAGGGCCGGCCAGGTACGGGTGCAGGGCGGTCGACTTGTGCTGCTCACCAGCTACGGCCGGGAGATCGACAGCGCCCCGGTGGAGGACGTCAGCGTCAGCGCCTCCTGGCTGCCGGGCCACGACGTGACCCTGGCGACCGTCGGCCGGACGCGGTACGCGCTGGGGCTGACCGCGCCGGTCAGGGAGCGCCTCGCCGCCGCGCTGCGGGACGCCCGGGAGCGTGCGGCGAAGCTGGCGTCCGGGAACCGCCGCACCGCGATGCCCTGATCCGGGCGATTTGCGCATCCGTGTGAACCGGATCACTCTGAGAGGCCGGGGCCCGTGTCCGGCGCTCCCTCTTCGGCACCGGACGGCCGCCCCGATCATGTATGTCGCTGCCCCGGCCCCAGGGAGTCGCCGTCGTGATCACTCACCCCGCGTCGAGCCGGCACTGCGCCGTGGAGTTCCAGGCGCTGCCGTCGCGTATCGGTCAGGTCCGTCACATCGTTTCCACCCAGCTGCGCTACTGGGGGCTTGATCCGCTGATCGACGCCGCCGCGCTGGGCGTCACCGAACTGCTGGCCAACGTGCACCGGCATACCGGGCCCGACAAGCACTGCACGGTCGAACTGGTGCTGCTGTGGGACCGGTTGACCGTCTCGGTGCGGGATCACGACCCCCGCCTCCCCCGGCTGCGACCGAAGAACTCGCTGGACACCAGCGGGCGCGGGCTCGCGCTGGTGGCCGCGCTCAGCTCCAGCTGGGGCGCGCGGGTGCAGCGCGGCGGCTCGGGGAAGGTCGTCTGGTTCACCCTGCCGGCACCGCCGGCCACCGGTGCGGCCCCCGCGACCGAGCCGCCGCCCGCGGACGCCGCGGGCGCGATCGGCCCGGACCCCGAGCAGCTGCCGGCCTGACCGCAACGGCTCCCCGCGCGCGTCTCGGAGTCCGACGGCGCGCCTCGGAGACCGACGGCGCGTTTCAGAGACTGACGGCGAGGCCCACGTGCGGCCTGCGGCCGAACCTCACCAGCGCGCCGCCGAGGTCCGTCAGCCGGAACTGCCAGCCGTACTTGCGGGCCAGCGCCCGGCGGACCCGCGGCAGCTCCGCCGTCTCCATCACCCGGCCGGTCCCCTCCGCCGAGGGCGCTCCCTCCGCGACCCGGCCGCGCACGTCGCACACCTCGACCCGCACCCGCTTGTCACGACGGAGCCGTTTGACCTTCCAGGCGTCGTCGCGCGTCCACACCAGCAGCTCGCCGCCGTCCTCCACCGCCCACACGGGCGTGGCGACCGGGGTGCCGTCCTTGCGGTAGGTGGTCAGGCTGACGTACCGGGCGTCGGAGATCTCAACGGGGATCATCCCTTCAGGCTACGCGCGGCCGCCGACGCCCGGCGCCCGGCACCGTCAGTAGCGCTCGACCCAGCGCGCCCGCCAGCTCGGCGCGGGGTCGGCGTCCGGGCCCGTCCAGTACTCGGTACCGGCGACGATGCGGCCGGCCCGGACCGTCCAGAACGACGCCACCCGGAAGACGCCCACCCCCTCCATGGGCACCTCCACCTCGCTGGCGACCGCCTCGCCGCCCTCGCCCGCCGGGCCGCCGCCCACCAGGCGCAGCACCCGTATGGACCAGCCCTCGGGGTACTCCCGCTGCACGGCGAGGAAGTTCTCCGGGCCACGCATCCGTTCCCGGCTGACCGGCCACTCGACGACGACACCCGGGTCGAGGACCTCCTCGGCGGCGGGCCAGTCCCTGGCGTCCAGCGCCCGCCACCACCGGTCGACCACGGCCACGGCCGAGGTGGACGAACCGGCCGAGGACAGCTCGGACTTCACCGTCACGGCGTGCCTCCCCCACGAAGTGGCCGAGCCGTTCTCGTGCCACGCCGCCAACCCTCCCACGTGGCACTGACAACGCCCCGGCGCGAGCGTTCCGCGGCCCCGGGCGCACCGGCCCGGCCGTTCGCCTCCCTCAGACCACCTGGACGCGCAGGGGGTCGTCCAGGACCGGCTGCCAGGCCAGTTCGGCCGCGCCGACCAGGCTGTTGTGGTCCAGGCTGCACGGCAGTACCGCGAACGTCTTGCCCCGCCCCCACAGGCTGCGACCGTCCAGTACCGCGCGCAGCCGGTCCCCGTCGAACCGCAGCAGCTCGCGGTGGAGTCCGCCGAGGATGATGCGGTCCGGGTCGAGGATGTTCACCAGTCCGGCGAGGCCGAGCGCCAGCCGGTCGACGAGCCGGTGCGCGGCGGCGCGCACGGCGGGGTCCGCGTGGTACTCGGTCCTGAGCAGATCGATCGCCTGGTGCAGCAGCGAGACCTCGGGGCCCGGCCGCCGGCCGGCGGCCTCCAGCAGGGCGAGCGGGTCGGTCTCCACGTCGAGGCAGCCGCGGCCTCCGCAGTGGCACGCGCGCCCCTCGGGGTCGACGGTGAGGTGGCCGACCTCCAGCGCCAGCCCCGAACTGCCGGTGTGCAGACGGCCGTCGACCACCAGGGCGCCGCCGACGCCGCGGTGTCCGGTGGCCACGCACAGGAGTTGGCGGGCGCCGCGCCCGGCGCCGTGGCGGTGTTCGGCGAGCGCGCCGAGGTTGACGTCGTTGGCCGCGACCCCGTCGTCCGCGCCGGCGCTGATGCCGGCGTCGGCCAGGCAGCGCCGGAACACCTCCCGGACGGGCGCGCCGGGTGCCCACGGCAGGTGCAGCGGGTTGAGTGCCGTGCCCTCCGGTTCGGCGACCGCGGACGGCACGGCGAGTCCGGCGCCCACGCAGCGGCGTCCGCTCTCCTCCAGCAGCCGCCGCCCGGCGGCCACCACTTCGCCGAGCACCTGGGCCGGGTCGGCCTCGACGGGTCCGCAGCCCGGCGCGGTGGCGACGACACGTCCGCCGAGGCCGACAAGCGCCGCCCGGAAGCCGTCGGTGTGCACCTGGGCGGCGAGCACCACGGGGCCGGCCGGGTCGACGGCCAGTCGGTGGCTGGGACGCCCCTGCGCGCCGGCGGTGCTCGGGCTGGAGTCGACGGTGATCAGTCCGAGGCCTTGCAGTTCGGCGGCGACCGCGCCGGCGGTGGCGCGGGTCACGCCCAGTTCGGCGGTGAGGACCGCGCGGGTGGGCGCGCGCCCGGTGTGCACGAGCTCCAGCGCCGGACCGAGCGCACTGCGGCCCCGGTCGGGCCTGGTACGAGTCTGGGTCACCGCACCATTCTTACTTTGTGCCTCTGTGAAACAAAACAGGGTCGGGCCACAGCCGTCACGGGCGTCCCACAGCCTGGCACAATCCGGCCATGGAGACGTCCGACTTCATCACCGTCCTCGGCCGGGAAGGCCACTCACTGATCTCGGCCGCCGAGGAGGCGGGCCTGGGCTCCGAGGTCCCCACCTGCCCCGGCTGGCACGTCAGGGACCTGGTGCTGCACGTGGGCCGGGTCCACAGGTGGGCGACCCGGCATGTCGCCGAGCGGCTGACCGAACCCGCCGGGCTGCCCGAGGCCGAGGTGCCCGACGAGTTGCTGGGCGACTGGTTCAGGGACGGCCTCCACACACTGGTGGGCGCATTGGACGACGCCTCCGACGACCTGCGCTGCTGGACGTTCCTGCGGGGCACCGCGAACGCGCGCGCGTTCTGGGCCCGCCGGCAGGCACACGAGACGACGATCCACCGGGTGGACGCGGAACTCGCCGAGGGCCAGGCGCTCTCCCCCGTGGACCGGGACCTGGCCGCCGACGGCATCGACGAGTTGCTGGCCGGCTTCCACACCCGCTCCCGCAGCCGGGTGCGCAGCCCCAGACCTCTGATACTCCGGGTGCGCACCACCGACGGCGCCGCCTCGGAGGTGTGGACGATGCGGCTGACCGAGGAGGAGCCGTCGGTCGGCCGGGGCGAGGAGGGCGACGCCGACTGCGAGCTGAGCGGCCCGGCGGAACTGCTGTACCTGGCCCTGTGGAACCGTCTGCCGCACAGCGGCGGCCTGACGGTGACCGGGGACGCCGACGTGCTGCGACTGTGGCGCGAGAAGTCGACGATCACCTGATTACCGGCCAGTAACTTTGTGGTAGCGTCGCCGTATGCCCCGTTGGAGTCCGAACACCCTGCGCCGCGCGATGAACTGGTGGCCGCCCTACCGCTTCGCCGGCATCCGGGTCCTGCACATCGCCGACGACTGGAGCAGCGCGCGGGTGCGGCTGCGCCTCGGCCGCCTGAACCGCAACTACTTCGGCACCCACTTCGGCGGCTCGCTGTTCTCCATGAGCGACCCGTTCTGGGCACTGCTCACCGTCTCCCGCCTCGGCGGGGAGTACGTGGTCTGGGACAAGGCGGCCGAGATCGACTTCGTCTCGCCCGGGCGGGGTGAGGTGTTCGCCGACTTCAAGCTGACCGAGGACCGGCTGGAGGAGATCCGCGCCGCCACGACGGACGGCGGCAAGGCCCTGCCCTGGTTCGAGAACACCGTCACCGCGAGCGACGGCACCGTGGTCGCACGCGTCCGCAAGCAGCTCTACGTCCGCCGCAAGCAGGCGCCGCGCGCGTAGCCCGGCCGAGGGCCACCGCCGCCAGCCTCCACGCCGGCGGCCGGCCCCGGCCCCGCGCGAGCGGCGGGCCGGTCACGAAGGCCGCGGCGCGGGGCGGACCGGCCGGCCCGAGCAGGCCGCTCCCGTCCGGTCCGCCCCGCCGCGGGCCGCACGCTCTCAGACCCGGTCAGGCCGGGTCAGGCCCGGTCGGACGCGGTCGGTTGACGTCCGGCGTGGTCCAGCGAGGAGACCAGCCGGCGCGCCAGCGGGTGCGTGCGCACGATCTCCGCCGGGGTGGTCTGACCGCGTGTTATCCGGGCGAACGCCCGCCACGCGGGTGGGAATCCGGTCAGCGCCGCGTGCAGCACCCCGGGGCGGCGGGCGAAGGCCGCCAGCAGCCGGCGCCCGACCCCCATCTCCACTCCGAGCCCCGACCTGATCGCGAACGTGTAGTTCAACGCCTGACGGCGGGCGTCCACCGCGTCGCCGGTCTCGGCCAGCCGGGCGGCCCACTCCCCCGCCAGCCGCCCCGAGCGCAGGGCGAAGGAGATGCCCTCCCGGCTCCAGGGCTCCAGCAGCCCCGCGGCGTCGCCGCACACCAGCACCCGCCCCCGGGAGAGCGGTGAGTCGTCGGCCCGACAGCGGGTGAGGTGGCCGGAGTTCACGCTGGGCTCGAAGCCGGCGAGCCCGAGTCGGTCGATGAAGTCCTCCAGGTAGCGCTTGGTGCGCTCGCCCTCCCCGCGCGGGGCGATGACGCCAACGGTGAGCGTGTCGCCCTTGGGGAAGACCCAGCCGTAGGAGCCGGGCAGCGGCCCCCAGTCGATCAGCACCCGGCCCGCCCAGTCCTCGGCGACCGTGGCCGGTACCGGGATCTCCGCCTCCAGCCCGAGGTCGACCTGGTCCATCCGCACGCCGACGTGCGCGCCGATGCGGCTGGCACTGCCGTCCGCGCCGACCACCGCACGCGCCAGCAGCGTTTCACCGTCGGCCAGTACCACCGCGACGGTCCGCCGGTCGGGTACGGCGCTGCCGTGCTGCTCCACCCGGGAGACCGTGACGCCGGTGCGCAGTTCGGCGCCGGCCCACCGGGCGGCCTCGGCGAGGCGGTGGTCCAGGTCGGCGCGGTTGACCAGGCCGAAGAGCGTGTTGCGGGAGCGCCGGGTGCGGGCCAGACGACCGTTGAGCGAGAACGTGACCGCGTTGACCCTCTCCCGCAGGGGTAGTTCGACCCCCGGGGGCAGCGCGTCCCGGGAGAGGCCGATGATGCCGCCGCCGCAGGTCTTGTACCTCGGCAGTTCGGACTTCTCCAGCAGCAGCACCCGGCTGCCGGCGCGGGCCGCCGCGTAGGCCGCCGAGCTGCCGGCCGGTCCGGCACCGACGACGATCACGTCCCACACCGCCGCGGCCTCGCCGCCCGTCGCCTCCGTGGCCTCGCCGGCTTCGGTGTTGTCACTGCTCACGATGTGTCTCTGCTCCTGCCTGCCCGGACCGCCCGGCGGCTCGCCGGGCGGCTGACTGCCGCATCCCAGGGGCCGTTCGGCCGCCGCCGGGGGCTCGTCGCCGCCGCGGAGCCCTGTGGCAGGATCGGCGGCGTCCGGAGCCCCCGCCGGTGCGACCGGTGATCCCGTACGCCCGGCCCAACGCAGCAACCGCTAGGAGCGTTCCCTCATGGCGCACGAAGCAGTGGCGGCCACCATCGCCTCGCTGATGCCCCAGGCCCGTCGCGAACTGGCCGAACTCGTCCGGTTCCGGTCGGTGGCCGACCCCGCGCAGTTCCCCAGGAGCGAGTGCGAGGCCGCCGCGCGCTGGACAGCCGACGCGTTGGAGGCCGAGGGGTTCACCGACGTGGCGCTGCTCGACACCCCCGACGGGACGCAGTCGGTGTACGGACTGCTGCCCGGCCCGGCCGGCGCGCCCACCGTGCTGCTCTACGCCCACTACGACGTGCAGCCGCCGCTGGACGAGGCGGCCTGGCTGTCGCCGCCGTTCGAACTGACCGAGCGCGACGGGCGCTGGTACGGCCGCGGGACCGCCGACTGCAAGGGCGGCTTCCTCATGCACCTGCTGGCGCTGCGGGCGCTCAAGGCAGCCGGCGGGGTGCCGGTGACCGTCAAGGTCATCGTCGAGGGCTCGGAGGAGCAGGGGACGGGCGGCCTCGAGCGGTACGCCGAGGCGCACCCCGAGTTGCTGGCCGCCGACACGATCGTCATCGGCGACTCGGGCAACTTCCGGGCCGGCCAGCCCACCGTGACGGGCATCCTGCGCGGCATGACGCTGCTGCGCGTCCAGGTCGACACCCTCCGGGGGAACCTGCACTCCGGCCAGTTCGGCGGCGCCGCGCCGGACGCGCTCGCCGCGCTGGTCCGGGTCCTGGACTCGCTGCGCGGCCCGGACGGCTCGACGACGGTGGACGGCCTGGACTCCGACGCGGAGTGGGACGGCATCCAGTACCCGCCGGAGCGGTTCCGCGAGGACGCCAAGGTGCTGGACGGGGTCGAGCTGATCGGCTCGGGCACGGTGGCCGACCGGATCTGGGCCCGGCCCGCCGTCACCGTGCTGGGCATCGACTGCCCGCCGGTGGTCGGCGCCACGCCGTCGGTGCAGGCGCGCGCGGCGGCCCTGGTGAGCCTGCGGATCCCGCCGGGCACCGACGCCGCCAAGGCGACGGAACTGCTCACCGCGCACCTGCACCGGCACACGCCGTGGGGCGCGCGGATCGCGGTCGAACAGCTGGGCCAGGGCCAGCCGTTCAGCGCGGACACCACCAGCCCCGCCTACACGGCGATGGCCGAGGCGATGCGGGAGGCCTACGACGGCGCCGAGATGGCGGTGGCCGGGCAGGGCGGCTCCATCCCGCTGTGCGGCACCCTCGCGGCGCTCTACCCGCGCGCGGAGATCCTGCTGACGGGGCTGAGCGAGCCGGAGGCGCAGATCCACGCGGTCAACGAGAGCGTATGCCCGCGCGAGTTGGAGCGCATGTCGGTCGCCGAGGCGCTGTTCCTCGCCAAGTACGCGGCCGGCCAAGGCGAACGGTAGGGCGTACGGGTGGGTCCGGTGCGGGCCACACCGGCAACGGACCCACCCGCGTCCTTCTCCCGTCGGGCGGGAGCGGTCACTCGTCCTCGCCGACGGGGACGCCCGCCTCCAGGTAGAAGGTCCGGTCACGGGCGCGGGCGCGCAGCGCCCAGTGCAGGCGGCGGCGCCGGGCCGGCGGCAGCATCCGGGCGGCCTCGTCCTCGGTGACCAGGCGCCAGCCCCTCAGCTCGGCGCGTGGCAGCAGCAGGTTCTCGACCGCCCCCGCGGGCAGCCGTCCGCCGTCGAAGAGCAGCCGGAGGCCGCCGAAGGCGGGCGGGGCCGGGGGTTCCCAGTCGGTGACCAGGAGCCGCGGCCGGCAGGGCAGCTCCAGCCCCAGCTCCTCGGCGACCTCCCGGACCCCGGCGTGTGCCGGGGCCTCCCCGCGCTCGACGACCCCGCCGGGGAACTCCCAGCCCGGCTTGTAGGTGGGGTCGACGAGGAGGACCCGGTCCCGGTCGTCGAAGAGGAGCACTCCGGCGGCCACGGTCTCCCCGACGGGCGGCGGGGTCTGCACGATGTCGCACCGCCCGGCGCCGGCGGCCAGCGCGTCGGCGACGGCCTGGGCGCTCTGCCGCGGGGTGCGGTCGCCGGTGGCGACGGTGTGCGCGTCCGCGCTCAGCCAGGGCCGCGCCTGCCGGTACACGCCCAGTTGCCGCAGACACCACGCGCGGGCCGACTCGCCCTCGGTGGCGGCGAGTTCGTCTATCCGCAGCCGGAGTATCGTTTCCGCTGCGTCCAGCAGGAAGTGCCGTACCGGGATGCGCCGCGCGGCCAGCGCCCCGAACACCTCGTCCCGGTGCTCCTGCCGCAGCAGCGACAGCGGTGTGACGAGCGGACCCGGTACCTCGGTGAGCAGCGCGGCGGCGGTGTCCACGAGCAGCCGCCGCCAGGAGGGCAGTTCGTGGATCGAGTCCACCTGCGCGAGACGTTCCTTGGGCAGCAGCCCGCGCAGTCCGGCCTCGACCGGTGCCGGGTCGTAGAGCGTGCTGCCGGGAAGCAGTTGCAGCAGTTCCTCGGCCACCGCGGTCTTGCCCACGCCGTAGGCGCCGTTCAGCCAGACGATCAACGTTCCCCCATTCCCTCGTCCCCCGTTCCAGCGACCGCACCACACTGCCACGGATACGCCCGTCGCTCAGGGGGGCACGCGTGGGAGCGCGGAGGCATCCGGTGTGTGCGCCGGTGCTACCGCGATGCTCCCGCCGGTCCGGTTGGATCTCCGGCCACCGCGTCGACCAGCACCGATCCCACACGACGGAGGCGCGTACCGGCGGTACGCGCCTCCGTTCCGGCAGCGCTCGGGCAGTGCGCCCGTGAGTCC
>NZ_WMLF01000620.1 GCF_014156695.1 Streptomyces durbertensis
CTCTGGGGACGGACTTCCTGGGGGAGCCGGTGGGGGCGGCGCTGCTCGTCGCGGTGGGGGTGGCGGGGTGTCTGGTGCTTCGGTGGCCTCGCGCGGCGGTGCTCCTCGTCGCGGGGACGGGTGTGGCGGTGGGGGTGACAAGGCTGCTCAAGCCGCTGGTGGGGCGCACCATCTACGAGGGGAACCTGGCCTATCCGAGTGGGCACACCGCGTTCCTCACCGCGTTTGCGCTGGTGGTGGCGCTGCTGGTGGCTGGGCGGCTGGGACTCGGGAGGACGGGCGGGACCTTGCTCGTGCTCGCCGCCGGGTTGGTCGCCGGCACGGCGATGGGGTGGGCGCAGGTCGCTCTGGGGGCGCACTATCCGACCGACGCCGTCGGTGGGATGGGCACGGCGTTTGCGGTGGTCCCGGCGGTCGCGTGGCTGGTCGATCGGGCGGCGGAGGCTCGCCGCCGGGACCCCGGGGGCGTCAAACCCGGTGGCGGAAGACGGGTTTGACCGGGCGGCCGACGAGCCAGGGCGTGGGGTCGCCGGCGTCGAGTGCCTTGCGGTAGACGGCGCACGCGTCGGCGACGGCGTCGACGGTGTGGCGGATGTCGGCGTCGTCGAGCGAGCTGCTCACGACAAAGGACGGGGCCAGTACGCCGGCGGTGAGGAGTTGGCGCAGGAAGAGGGTGCGGTAGTGCTGGGACGGTTGGCGGTTCTCGTCGAGGGTGGCGAAGACGAGGTTGCTGGCCCGGCCCCGGACGAGGACGTGGTCCTGGACGCCCATCGCGGCGGCCGCGTCGCGGACGCCGGCGGCGAGCCGCTCGCCGAGGTGGTGCAGACGGGCGGTGATGCCCTCCTCGACGTAGGTGGTGAGGACGGCCATCGCGGCGGCGAGGGAGTGTGTCTCGGCGCCGTGGGTGGTGGAGAGGAGGAAGACGCGGTCATGGGAGTGGCGTAGCCCGCCCTGTTCCATCAGGGCGCGGCGGCCGGCGAGGGCGGAGACGGCAAAGCCGTTGCCGAGTGCCTTGCCGAAGGTGGAGAGGTCGGGGACAACGCCGTACAGGCCCTGGGCGCCCGCCTCGGACCAGCGCAGGCCGGTGATCATCTCGTCGAAGACAAGCACGCAGCCGTGCCGGTCGGCGAGTTCACGCAGGCCGGCGAGGTAGCCGGGCGGGGGTTCGGTGTGGGTGGCGGGTTCGAGGAGGAGGCAGGCGATCTCGTCCCGGTGGCGGTTGAGGAGGTCTTCCGTGGCGGTCAGGTCTCCGTAGGGGAAGGTCACGGTGAGGCTCGTGGTGGCGGCCGGAACGCCGGCGGACATCGGGGTGGTGCCGATGAACCAGTCGTCGACGGAGAAGAAGGGGTGGTCGGCGCAGACGGCCACCAGCGGGCGTCCGGTGGCGGCGCGGGCGAGGCGAACGGCGGCTGTGGTGGCGTCGGAGCCGTTCTTGGCGAACTTCACCATCTCGGCGGTCGGCACCGTGGCGAGGAACCGTTCGGCGGCCTCGACTTCGAGGATGGACGGCCGGACGAAGTTGCTGCCTCGGTCGAGTTGCCGCCGCACCGCCTCGGTGACCCGGGGGTGGGCGTGTCCGAGGCTGACCGATCGTAGACCGGAGCCGTACTCGATGTAGCGGTTGCCGTCGACGTCCCACACGTGGGCGCCGCGCCCGTGGCTGATGACCGGGGCGAGACCGGCGGGATACTGGTCGTCGCCCTTGGCGTAGGTGTGGGCGCCGCCGGGGATCAGGGCGTGCAGCCGCTCGTTCGCGGCGCGGGAGCGGGGGAGCGAGAACTCGGGTGCGGTCACGGTGACTTCACCGCCCCATCTGCTTCAGGGCCACCGCGAGGCTCGGTGCCTCCCGGTCCCGCGGGGACATCGACGTGGCGGGGAGGGGCCAGGGGATGGCGAGTTCCGGGTCGTCGTGGGCGATCGTCACGTCCTCGGCCGGGTCGTGCGGGCGGTTGATGCGGTAGGACACGTCGGCGGGTTCGGTGAGGGCCTGGAAGCCGTGCGCGCAGCCGGCCGGGACGTACAGGGTCACCTGCGTGGTGTCGGAGAGTTCGAAGGAGGCGTGGTGCCGGTAGGTCGGGGAGTCCGGGCGCAGGTCCACGACGACGTCGAAGATCCTCCCGTACGAGCACCGCACGAGTTTGGCCTCGCCGGCGCCGGAGCGCAGGTGCAGGCCGCGCAGCACGCCGCGGGCCGAACGGGAGACGCTGTCCTGGACAAAGGCGTTCGGGTCCAGGCCGACCGAGCGGAGGACGTCGGCGTCGAAGGTGCGGGAGAAGAAGCCGCGTGTGTCGGTGTGCGGGGTCGGCTCGAACAGGAACGCTCCGGCGATGGCCGGGACTTCGCTCGCTTTCATGGTGCCTTCCGCTGGGCGTCGGGGTGGACGTGGTCGGTGTGGTCG
>NZ_WMLF01000621.1 GCF_014156695.1 Streptomyces durbertensis
TCGCCACCCACGCCCTCCGCCGCCGCACGCCCGGCGGCGACGTGCTCGCCGACACACCGGCGGGCCCGCCCCCGGCGCTGCTCGCCGGCCTGGCGTTCTCGACCGCCGGGGACACCGCGCTGCTCTTCGACACGCGCGAGCCGGCGTTCCTGCTGGGCATGGCCGCCTTCCTGGGGACACAGGTCAGCTACACCGCCGGGTACGTCGGCCTCGGCGCGCTGCGCGGCATCAGGCGCCGGCCCGGGCCGGCGCTGGGCTGTCTCGCCGTGTGGGCCGCCGCGAACGCGGCGCTGGCCCCCACCCTGGAGCGGAGGCTGCGGCTGCCGGTCGCCGGCTACAGCCTGGCGCTGGCGGTGATGGGCGCGGCGGCGCTGGGCGTGGGCGGCAAGGTCGGCGCCGGCGCGGTGTCCTTCCTCGCCTCCGACCTGCTCATCGGCGTCCAGGCGGCCGGCCACGTATTCCCGGGCCAGGAGGTCATGATCATGGCCGGCTACCTGTTCGGCCAGTACCTCATCACCACGGGCTGGCTGGAGCTGGCCTGACGCCGGCCGCCCGGGCGGGGCCGGTAACGTCGTCGGGTGCACGCGCAGAAACCGACACCCGAACTCTTCAGCTGGGAGTTCGCCGCCGACCCCTACCCCGCCTACGCCTGGCTGCGGCAGCACGCTCCGGTCCACCGCACCACCCTGCCCAGCGGCGTGGAGGCGTGGCTGGTGACGCGCTACACGGACGCCCGCCAGGTGCTCGCCGACCAGCGGCTCAGCAAGAACCCCGGGCACCACAGCGAGCAGGCCCACGGCAAGGGAAAGGTCGGCATCCCGGGCGAGCGCAGCGCCAACCTGATGACCCACCTGCTCAACATCGACCCGCCCGACCACACCCGGCTGCGGCGGCTGGTCTCCAAGGCGTTCACCCCGCGCCGGGTCGCCGAGTTCGAGCCGCGCGTACAGGAGCTGACGGACGGCCTGATCGAGGCCTTCGCGCCGCGCGGCGAGGCCGACCTCATCCACGAGTTCGCGTTCCCGCTGCCGATCTACGCCATCTGCGACATGCTCGGCGTGCCCGCCGAGGACCAGGACGACTTCCGCGAGTGGGCCGGGCTGATGATCCGGCACGGCGGCGGGCCGCGGGGCGGTGTGGGCCGCTCGGTGAAGAAGATGCGCGGCTACCTCCAGGACCTCATCCACCGCAAGCGCGACGACCTCGGCGAGGACCTGATCTCCGGCCTGATCAGAGCCAGCGACCACGGCGAGCACCTCACCGAGAACGAGGCCGCCGCGATGGCCTTCATCATCCTGTTCGCCGGCTTCGAGACCACGATCAACCTCATCGGCAACGGCACCCTCGCCCTCCTCCGCGACCCCGGCCAACGCCGCCGGCTCCAGGACGCGTTGGCGGCCGGCGGCGCGGAGGCCGACACGCTGCTGGACACGGCGGTGGAGGAACTGCTGCGCTACGACGGACCGGTGGAGCTGGCCACCTGGCGCTTCGCCACCGAGCCGCTGACGCTCGACGGGCAGCGGATCGGCACCGGGGAACCGGTCCTGGTCGTTCTGGCGTCCGCCAACAGGGACCCGGAGAAGTTCGACCGCCCCGACGTGCTCGACCTCGGGCGGCGGGAGAACCAGCACCTGGGCTACGGCCACGGCATCCACTACTGCCTCGGCGCCCCACTCGCCCGACTGGAGGGAAAGGTCGCGCTTTCGACCCTGCTGCGCCGCTTGCCCGATATGGAGTTGGCGGTCGAGGACGAGCAACTCCGCTGGCGGGGCGGCCTCATCATGCGCGGACTGCGTCAACTGCCGGTCCGGTTCGGCGCCGTGACCAATGCGTGATCTCGGCGACACTGGCTTGTGATCCTGGCGGGCGGCCGCTACCTTCAGCCGTCAGTCGACGAGCCGCACGCAACTCGCGTCACAGCTGTCACCTGTGTCACTCGTGTCACGAGTGAGGCGGCGCGTCGTCCCAGGCACTTCCGCACGAGAGGCAACCGCATGCTTTCCGGGACCGGCCGTCACCGCCGACCTCGTCAGGCCCCAGCGATCCTGGTCACGGCGGGGGTGACCAGCGCGGGCATCGCGATGCCGTTCATGGGGGCCACCGGCGCCCAGGCCGTCGAACCCTCCACCTGGGACGCCGTCGCCCAGTGCGAGAGCGGCGGCACATGGAGCGCCAACCAGGACAACGGCTACTACGGCGGTTTCCAACTCACCCTCAAGACGTGGAAGAAGTACGGCGGTACCGAGTACGCCGCACGCCCCGACCTGGCCAGCCGGGGCCAGCAGATAGCCGTCGCCGAGAAGATCCTCGCCGGCGAGGGCCCCGAGGCCTGGCCGGTCTGCGCGGTCAGCAGCGGACTCGCCGCCGAGGCCAACGCCTCGGCCGACGGCGCCACCC
>NZ_WMLF01000622.1 GCF_014156695.1 Streptomyces durbertensis
CCAGCACCAGCAGCCGTTTCCCCGAACGAACCGCTGCCCGTCGGGGACCTCCCGGCCCCGCGCCCGGCGACCGTGCCGCCGGCCCCGGCTCCGTCGCCGGACTTCTCAGACCGGGAGTCCGAGCCCGCGGTCACCGTGCCGGTCGGGCCCGGGCGGGTCAGGGCGCTCGGCCAGGCTCCCGAGAGCGAACAGCACACGCGTGCCGGTGCCGCGACCGCCGTGGTGGACGCGGTGGCGCCGGAGGCCGACCCGGTCGGCATACCCGACGGTGTGCCGCGCGAGGAGGTGTACTTCGCCGCCTACCGACGGTTCATAGCGGAACGCGGGAACCGGCCCAGCGCGCCGCAGCTCAGCCAGGCGCTCCAGAAGTGGCACGGCGTCACGAACCGGGACGGCACCCCGCTGGACGACGCCTACCTGCACTCCTACCTGCGCGAGTTGCGCGACCGCTACAGCGCCGAGATGGGCGTCAGCGGCTGATCCCCACTCCGTGGGCTTGGTGCCCGCCCTGACGTCCGGGGCCGCCGGTGCGCGACTTCTGCGTGGACGTGTCGCGTCGACTACGCGACCAGGTCCGCGCTACCGGGGGTGGACGAGGCCGCGATCGGTCGGCGCACCCCTCCGCGGGCGGACCGGCACGGCCTGTCGGACCAGGCGCGGCACTGTCTGGCACCACGGGACGACAGTTGGCGCACCCGACGATGCCACATGGCGTCATCATGACGCCATCGCGCACCACGCGCCGGTCGGTGGACGGGCGATACCGCTGCCGACCAGCAGCCATGTCGCCACATCCTCGCAGGTCAGAGCAGCCACACTCGCCCTGGCGCCATGAACGATGCCGGCAGGGGTTGCATCTGGCGCCACCTGGTGCCATCATGGCGTCATGGACCTCACGCCGTATGTCGAAACTCTTCGCCGCGAGCTCGCGGTGGCCGCCGAAGCCGGTGGGGAGGAAGCCCGCGATCTCGCCGAGCGGCTGACCACCCCCCTGGAGTCGGCGACCCGCCTGGTCCTGCTCAACGTGCTGTCCGCCGCGATGGACGAGATCACCCGCGAGCTCGCCCCCGGCTCGGTCGACGTGCGACTGCGCGGGCTGGACCCCGACTTCGTGGTGACGCCACCGCCCGGCGAGGGCGGCCCCGGGGTCGAGGTCTCCTACCCCGTCGAGCCGCCCCGGGCGGTGGCGCCCGCGGAGGGCGACGAGGGCGGTATCGCGCGGGTCAACCTGCGGCTGCCGGCCCACCTGAAGGCGCGCGCCGAGGAGGCGGCGAGCCGGGAGGGTCTGTCGGTCAACGCGTGGCTGGTGCGGGCCGTTTCGGCGGCGGTCGACGGCGGGCAGAGGCCCCGCGCGGCCGGCAAGACGCACTCGATCGGCCAGAGCTTCACGGGCTGGGTGCGCTAGCCGCGCCGGCCCCGCACCATCCGCACCACTCCACCCACATCATCGCGCCCCACCAGCGGGGACGACCTGAAGAGTCAAGAGGACGGGACAGCCATGCCTTCTTACGACACTCCCGCACCGATCTCCCTCACCGCCCAACTGCAGGCCGGTTCCATCCGGTTCGGCGCCAGCGACCGCTCCGACACCGTTGTCGACGTGCAGCCCCGCGACCCGAAGCGGGACCAGGACGTTCGGGCGGTGGAGCAGACCGAGGTCACGTACACCAACGGCGTCCTGACCGTCAGAACGCCGAAGCAGCGCAACCTGTTCGGCCGTCCCGGCATCGTCGACGTGATCGTGGAGCTGCCGACGGGCTCGCGGGTCGAGGTGAACGGTCCCTGGGTCCAGGTGCTCGGCGAGGGACGCCTCGGCGAGGTCCGGGTGAAGTCCTCGGCCGGCGACGTCCGCCTTGAGGAGACGGGCCCGCTGCGGCTGTCCGCGTCGCACGGCTCGATCAGCGTCGACCGGGTCGAGGGCGAGGCCGAGATCAGCACCAGCTCCGGCAGCCTGCGCGTCGGTGTCACCGACGGGCCGGCCGTCCTGAAGAACTCGCACGGCACCACCACCGTCGGCGCGGCGCTGGGCGAGCTGCGGGTGAGCGGCGCCAACGGCGACATCGAGGTCCGGCGCGCCGAGGCCTCGGTTGTCGCCACCACCGCCCACGGCACCCTGCGTCTCAACGAGGTGACCCGCGGGGAGGTCCAGTTGGAAACGGCGTACGGCTCGATCGAGGTGGGCGTGCGGGAGGGCACGGCCGCCTGGCTCGACGCCAGTTCCGGCTCCGGTCAGGTGCGCAACACGCTCACCGCGTCCGAGAGTCCCGCGGACGCCGAGGAGACCGTCAGCATCCGCGCCCGCACCCGCTTCGGCAACATCGACGTCCTCCGCGCCCGGGCCTGACCGCCCGGGCCGGCCGCCCAGCGCCCCGAGCACGGCGT
>NZ_WMLF01000623.1 GCF_014156695.1 Streptomyces durbertensis
GTGTGCGCGGGGCGTGGCGCCGGCCGGGCGCCCGTGGGGGGCGCACGGCGCGCGGGGACGGGGGATGGCTGCGATGCTGAAGGTGCGGAAGGACCTTCAGCACGGCATTACCGCCGACGATGTGACCGTCACCGGGGTGAGCGCCTTGGCAGAGGTAGGCGACAGCGCTCGGGGACCGACCGTTCCGAACACACCACGCACCGACCCGCTCGGCTTTCCGCTGCTGCACACGCGGATCACGCCGCGGGTCATCCCACCGACCCATCTGCGGCGTCCCCGGCTGCTGCGCCGGCTGGACGACGCTCTGGACGCCCCGCTGACGGTCGTGAACGGGCCGGCGGGCGCGGGGAAGAGTCTGCTTGCGGCCGACTGGGTCGCCGGCCTGGGCCAGCCTGTCGCCTGGCTGAACGCGGAGGCCGAGGACCGGCGCCCCGGTGTGTTCTGGACCTATCTGCTGCACGCTCTGGACGGCTGCGGCAGCCCGACGGGGGACGCGGTGGGAGCGCCGGCGGAGGCCGCCGGGGTGGACCGGAGGCTGCTGGCGGCGCTCGCGGCCGAGCTGGAGGCCCGCACGGAACCGCTCGTGGTGGTGATCGACGAGTTCGAGCGGGTGACCGGTCCGGAGGTCCCGGAGCAACTGGAGTTCGTCCTGCACCACGCGGGGCGGGGGCTGCGGCTGGTGCTTCTGTCCCGGGTGGAGCCGCTGCTGCCGCTGCACCGCTACCGGGCGGCGGGTGAGCTGGTCGAGATCCGCGCGGAGGATCTGGCGTTCGAGCCGGCGGAGGCCGCCGCGCTGCTGGGGTTGCACGGGCTGAGCCTGCCGGCGGCCGTGTGTCGCGGTCTGGTGGAGCGGACCCGGGGTTGGGCGGCCGGGCTGCGGCTGTGCGCCGTGGCGGCGGTGGGCGCGCCGGATCCGGCGGTCTACCTGAAGGAGTTCGAGGCGAACCAGAGCCCGGTCGCGGACTTCCTGTCCGCGGAGGTCCTGGCCCGGCAGCCGGCCGACGTCCAGGACGCCCTGCTGCGGCTGAGTGTCCTGGACCGGTTCTGTCCGGACCAGGCGAACGCGCTGACCGCGCGGCGGGACGCGGAGGGGCTGCTGCTCGGGCTGCGGCGGGAGAACGCGTTTGTCGAGCACCTGGGCCAGGAGTGGTACCGGTTCCATCCCCTGTTCGGCGAGATCCTGCGGGCGCATCTGCGGCTGCGGCTGCCCGGTCTGGAGCCGGAGCTGCACCGGCGGGCCGCTCGCTGGCTGCGGCGGTCGGGGGACCTTCGGGCCGCGCTTGCGCACGGCGCCGCCGCCGGCGAGTGGGACTTCGCCGCGCAGACGCTGGTCGACGAGCTGGCGATCGGGCGGTTGCTGACGGGGCTGCGTGCGACGGACCTCAGCGAGCTGTTCTCGGGGATGGAGCCCGGGGCGACAAGCCCGGCGGCGGACCTCGTCAGGGCCGCGCTCGACCTCGCCCGGTGCGACGTCCGGCACGGAAGGCCGCCGCTGCGGCGTGCCGGAACGCGCCTGGCCGAAGCGGAGCGGGAAGCCGCGGCACGGGACGGCGCAAGCGGCTCGTCCGTGCCTGAGGCGGCGGCGCGGCTCAGCTGTGCGCTGCTGGAGGTGCTGAGCGCCCGGCTGACGGGGTCCCCCGACCGGGCCGAGGAGGCCGCGGAGGCCGCGGACGAGCTGCTTCAGGAACTCCCCCGGCCGCTTCTCGACGACCATCCGGAGCTGCCCGCGCTCCTCCTCACCCATCTGGGGTCGGCCCGGCTGTGGGCCGGGCGGTTCGAGGAGGCGGACCGGGCGCTCAGCGCGGCCGCGAAGGGGCCGGACGGCGCGTCGACCGTGCTGCCGCGCGAGGACTCGGTGGGGCATCTGGCGCTGATGGACCTCCTCGACGGTTGGCCGGGGCGCGCGGAGCGGCGGGTGCTCGCGGGGGTGTCCGAGGCGGAGCGGTTCAGCCTGCCCGAGGGGTCCCGGCCTCCCGTGGGGCGGCTGGTCCTGGCCGCCGTGGCCCTTGAGCGCCACGATCTCGGGCGGGCGCGGGAGCTGCTTGACGAGACGGCCCTGTCCGGGTCCTGCAACGGGGACCCGGTGGCGGCGGCGGAACAGGCGCTGGTGACCGCCCGGCTGCTGCTGGGTCGTGGCAGGGCGCGGGACGCGGCGGAGGCGATCGAGACGGCGGACGTTGCGGGGTGGTCGTCGGCGACGGCGACGGCCTCGCCGTGGGCGACCGGCCACCGGTTGCTGGTGACCGCCGCCGGCCGGTTGGCCGAAGGCCGCCCGGAGGAGGCGGTCCGGGTGCTGGGCGAGGTGTCGCCCGAGGGGTCGGTCACGGCGGAGGCCGCCGGGGGGCTGGTGGTGGCGGAGGCGGCTGGGCTGCTGGCTGT
>NZ_WMLF01000624.1 GCF_014156695.1 Streptomyces durbertensis
GAGCAGGCTGCCGGGAGGCGCCGTCGCGGCGGCGCTCTGGGCGAAGGAGTAGGCCTCCTCGCGGGAGCCGTGCCACTTGGCGGACCAGTACGGCAGTGCGGCCAGGTGGGCGCCCATGTGGGCGGGGGCGCGGCGGACGACCTGGTGCCACAGCGACTCGAAGTCGGCGCGGCGGTAGCCCAGCGCCCGGGCGACGAAGAGTTCGGTGATGTGCGGGGTGGGGTCGGGGTCGGCGAGGGCGGCGGCCTCGTGCGCGACGTTGCGGGCCTCTTCGAGGATGATGCGGTGGTCGGCGGAGTCGGGTTCGCCGAGCGCCTGCCAGACGAGGAACTGGGCGTAGACCTGTGCGCCGCCGGCGTCCTGCGGCTGCTCGGCGCGCCAGGCGCGCAGCCAGCGGCCGTCGCCGGCGGGCGCGTCGCCCTTGGTGAGGGAGATGTGCTGTTCGGCGTCGGTGGCGGCGGGCGCGCCGGCGGCCCGCGCCTCGCGGAGTTCCATCGCGGCGGCGCCGGCCAGCGACTGCACGCGCTGCCAGCGCAGCTCCCACTCCTCGGGCCCGTCGGTCAGGGCGAGCAGCCGTGCGACGGGCCGCCAGTCCTGGGTGCGCTGGGTCTCGGTCAGCGCGTCGACGAGTTCGGGGTCGGGGCCCGGGAGGCGTACGTCGAGCTGTTCGGCCGGTACGAAGCCGTGGTGCGCGGGGTCGTTCGCGTGGGCCATGCCCTGGAGGGCGGACTTGGCCGCCTTGCGCCTGCGGACCGTCGGCACGACAAAGAGGCCGATCACGGCACCCACGAGGATGAGGGACAGAAGGAACTCCATGGGGTCCACGGTACGGCGCATTAGGCTCGTCCCATGAGCCACCAGCATTTCGAGACCCTCGCGATCCACGCCGGCCAGGAGCCGGACGCCGCGACCGGCGCCGTCGTCCCGCCGATCCACCAGGTCTCCACGTACAAGCAGGACGGCGTCGGCGGGCTGCGCGGCGGTTACGAGTACAGCCGGTCGGCGAACCCGACCAGGACCGCGCTCGAGGAGAACCTGGCCGCGCTGGAGGGCGGCAGCCGGGGTCTGGCGTTCGCGTCGGGCCTCGCGGCGGAGGACTGCCTGCTGCGCACGGTACTGACGCCCGGCGACCACGTGGTCATCCCGAACGACGCGTACGGCGGCACGTTCCGGCTGTTCGCGAAGGTCGCGCAGCGGTGGGGCGTGGAGTGGTCGGTCGCCGACACCGCCGACCCGACGGCGGTCCGCGCCCAGCTGCGGGACCGCACGAAGGTCGTGTGGGTGGAGACGCCGAGCAACCCGCTGCTGGGCATCACCGACATCGAGCAGGTGGCGGCGGTGGCGCGCGGCGCCGGTGCGCGCCTGGTCGTGGACAACACCTTCGCGAGCCCCTACCTCCAGCAGCCGCTGGCGCTGGGCGCTGACGTGGTGGTCCACTCGACGACGAAGTACATGGGCGGCCACTCCGACGTGGTCGGCGGCGCGCTGGTGACGTCGGACGCGGCGCTGGCGGAGGAGCTGGCGTTCCACCAGAACGCGATGGGCGCCATCGCCGGCCCGTTCGACTCGTGGCTGGTGATGCGGGGCGTGAAGACGCTGGCGGTGCGGATGGACCGGCACAGCGCGAACGCCGAGCGTGTCGCGGAGATGCTGGTGCAGCACCCGAAGGTCACCGAGGTGCTGTACCCGGGCCTGGAGAGCCACCCGGGGCACGAGGTCGCGGCGAAGCAGATGCGGTCGTTCGGCGGCATGGTGTCGTTCCGGGTCGCCGGCGGCGAGGAGGCGGCGGTCGAGGTCTGCAACCGCGCGGAGCTGTTCACGCTGGGTGAGTCGCTGGGCGGCGTGGAGTCGCTGATCGAGCACCCGGGCCGGATGACCCACGCGTCGGCGGCGGGTTCGCTGCTGGAGGTGCCGGGCGACCTGGTGCGGCTGTCGGTCGGCATCGAATCGGTGGACGACCTGCTGGAGGACCTGCGCGCCGCGCTGGGCTGAGCGGGTTTGTGGAGTGGGGGCCGGGTCCGTTGCGACGGGCCCGGCCCCCCTTTTTCGAGCCAGGTGGTTCACGCGCGCTGACGCCGGGGGGTTCACCAGCCGTAGCTCGGCGGGGTGGTCTCCGGGGTTCCGGCGGTCCAGGGATCGGCGGTGACCAACCAGCCGAGCAGCGCGGCGGTGGCGAGGAGCAGCAGGAGCAGCAGCGCGAGACGCAGCGCGCGCCGGCGCCGCAGCAGCCGGTGGCCGTGTACGGCGGCGGTGTCGGCGAGGTCGGCCGGCACCGGCGGCTGGCGGCCGACCTCCAGCAGGTGCCTGACCTGCTCCTCCCTGGGGTCGACGAGCTGGGCCATCAACGCACCTCCGGGG
>NZ_WMLF01000625.1 GCF_014156695.1 Streptomyces durbertensis
CGCCGACGCTCCCGGCGTGCACTGCGTGCAGACGCTCGGCGACGGCGAGGCGCTGCTGCGCACCCTCGCCGAGGTGGAGCGCCGCCGCGGGCCCCGGCACGCGGTGGTCGTCGGCGCCGGCTACATCGGTGTGGAGATGGCCGAGGCACTCGCCCTGCGCGGCTACCGGGTGACCGTGCTGGACCGGGCGGAGCAGCCGATGACCACGCTCGACCCGGACATGGGCGAGCTGGTCCGCGACGCCATGGCGGGCATGGGCATCAACACCGTCACCGGCGCGGCGATGACGGGCGTGGAGACCGGCGACGACGGCTTCCCACGCGCGGTGCTCACGGAGGACGACCGCTTTCCGGCAGACGTGGTCGTCCTCGGCCTCGGCGTGCGGCCGGAGACGTCGCTGGCCGCGGCGGCGGGGCTGCCGCTCGGGGCGTCCGGCGGCCTGGTGACCGACCTGGGCATGCGGGTGCGCGGCCACGGCGACGTGTGGGCGGGCGGGGACTGCGTGGAGGTGCTGAACCTCGTCTCCGGGCTGCCCGGACACGTCCCGCTGGGCACCCACGCGAACAAGCAGGGCCAGGTGATCGGCACCAACGCGGCCGGCGGCTACGCCACGTTCCCCGGCGTCGTGGGCACGGCCGTGAGCCGGGTGTGCGACCTGGAGATCGCCCGCACCGGGCTGCTGGAGGCCCAGGCGCGGGAGGCCGGGCTGCGGTTCGTCACGACGAGTGTGACGGCCACCAGCCGGGCGGGCTACTTCCCCGGCGCCCGGCCGATGACGGTGAAGATGCTCGCCGAGCGGCGCACCGGCCGGCTGCTCGGGGTGCAGATCGTCGGCCGGGAGGGCGCGGCGAAGCGGGTGGACGTGGCGGCGGTCGCGCTGACCGCGAGGCTGACGGTGGAGCAGATGACCTCGCTCGACCTCGGCTACGCGCCGCCGTTCTCCCCGGTGTGGGATCCCGTGCTGGCCGCCGCCCGCAAGGCCGCCGCGGCGGTCCGGGAGGACGCGGCCGTCTGACGGGTGAGCGAACCCGACCGTACCTGCCGGTATCTGACGCGGGGACACCTCACTCGGCTGACAAGGTGACCGAGAATAGTCTGCTCTCGGTGTGGACGTGGTGCAGATCATGTGGTGATGTGATCACTTCACCACGCTCAGCGACCCGCGCGTCGCTATGGTGGCGGCCGCTCGCCGTCCGCCACCTGACCTCCGAGGAACGCTGGATGACGCACATACCGGAGTGGCTGCCGCTACTCGTGGCCACGCTGACTGCCGGCGGCCTGCTCGCCGTCGGCGTTCTGCTCCAGCGGACCAGGCGGACGCTCCGGGCGGTCGGCGCCGAACGGGACACCGCGTCGGCGGCCCGCCGCCACGCGGAGGCGGAACGCGACGCGGCCGTGCGGGAGTCGGCGGAACTACGCGCCGCCGGCGCCGAACTGCTCGCCGAGACGCGGCACCTGGTCGAGGAGCGCATGCCCCGGCTGGTCACCCATCTCAACCACCAGCACGTCGCCGTACCCGGGCTGGGGCACCCGGCCCTGGCCGGCCAGGAGATCGACAAGCTCCACCGCGCCGCGCTGGAACGGCTGTCCTCGGCGGTCGTCGCCGAGCGGGACCGGGTCGACCAGGCGGCTCAGGCGGTGATGCGCGGCGCGACCACCGTCATCCAGGCGCAGAGCTACCGCCTGCAGTCCCGCATCGAGCAGATGCAGCACCGGTACGACAACGCCGACCTCGCCGCCGACCTGCTGGAACTCGACCTCCTCAACGAGCAGAACCTGCGCCGGGTCCAGGCCGCCGGCGTCCTGTGCGGGGCGACCCCCGGGCTGACCCGCTCGGACTCCCACCTCGGAGACGTCGTCGTGGGCGCGCAGTCCCGGGTGGCCGGCTACCACCGCGTGCAGGTCACCAGCCAGCTCGACGTGCCCGTGGCGGTCGTCGCCCGGGCGGTCGAGCCGATCGCCGTCACCGTCTCCGAACTGCTCGCCAACGCCGTGCACCACTCGCACGGCACCCTCGCCGTGGACGTCAGCCTGCACCAGGCGGAGTCCGGGGCCTGCGTGGTCATCGACGACGCGGGCGTCGGCATGCACCGGGACGAGGTCGAGTTCGCCACCCGCATGCTCTCCGGGCAGCACCCGCTGCTGCTGTCCGAGCTCGGCGACCCGCCCCGGTCCGGCTTCGCGACGATCGGCCGGCTGGTGCGGCAGCACGGCTTCTCGGTGTCCGTCGACAAGCCGGCGCCGTACGGCGGGGTGCGCGCGGTGGTGTTCATCCCCGGGCACCTGCTGACCGTGCTCGACCAGGAGGCCCGGCCGATGTCCGCGATGGCGCCGCCGGTCGACCAC
>NZ_WMLF01000626.1 GCF_014156695.1 Streptomyces durbertensis
GATGGGCGATGAGGCAGCTGACGAAGAGGCCGGGGTTCAGGTCGACCAGGAGGCGGTTGGTGCGGGCGAGGATGTCGCCCGGGGTGGCGCCGACGGTGGCGTGGGCGTGGACGGCGGTGCGGACCTGTCCCATGAGGGCGGCGGCAGTGGTGTTGTGCCCCTGGACGTCGCCGATCGCCGCGACGGCGGTCGTGGGCGTGCAGGGGATCAGGTCGTAGAAGTCGCCGCCGATGTCCATGCCGTGGCCTGCGGGCCGGTAGCGGGCGGCTGTCCTGAGGTGGGGGATGTGCGGCAGGGCGTGGGGCAGCAGGCCGGTCTGCAGGGTGTGGGCGAGGGTGTGTTTGGCGTCGTAGAGGCGGGCACGGTCCAGGGCCTGGGCGATCAGTCCGGCCAGTGAGGTGAGGATGGCCCTCTCGGCGGGCGGGAACGGGCGTGACTGTTCGTAGGCGAGGACCAGGGAACCGACCGGGCGGCCGGAGACGATCAGGGGGAGGAAGGCCCAGGCGGCCATCCGGTCCTGGTCGACGGCCGGTGGGTAGGCGCGCTGGAGGTCGGCGAAACTCGGGAAGAAGCTGGACTCCGCGGTGGTGACGGCACGGACGGCGGGGGTGTCGGAGGTGAGGGGAGCGCCGTCGAAGCGGGCCACCAGTTCGGCGCTGTATCCCCGGTGGCCGGCGATCTGCAGGCGCCCTTCCTTCACGGTCATCAGCGCCAGGGCCTTGGGGCCGAAGGCGGGCACGATCTGGTCGGCGGCCAGCTCGACCACGTCCTTGACGCCGGCTGCCTCGGCGAGGGCGGTGGCCACGTGCGTCAGGTGGTACAGGCCCGCCGCGCCGACGGGGCCGGACATGGAGGGGACGGTGGCCCGGGCCGGGGAGGCGGCGGGTTCCTCGGAGGCGGGGGTGATCTGGACGCTGATGCCGGTGTCGCTCGGGTAGAGCTGGAACACCAGCCCCGTGTCGGGTGGGCGCCTGGCGGTGAAGGAGGTGGGTTGCCGGGTGACCACCGCCGCCCGGTAGCGGTCTTCGAACGCCGGGTCGTGGAGCCACCGCAGTACCTCCCAGGGGCGGTGGCCGAGGAGGGAGGCGGCGTCGGCGCCGACCAGTTCGGCCCCGGCGGAGTTGATGAAGGTGAGTCGGCCGTCCATGTCGAGTGCGCAGCAGCCCACGGGCAGGCGCTCGGTGAAGCTCAGTGCGGCCATGGCCTGGGCCGGTTCGGCGTCGGCGTGGTGCGGTGCGGCGAGGAGGTGGGGTTCGTCGGGGAGACGCGGAGGCAGCCCGCTGTCGGCGGCCTGCCGCAGGAAGGCCGCCGCGCGGTGGCAGGACGCGGAGATCGCCTCGCGTTCGGCCGGGCTGAGCTGGGGCGGGTGCCAGACGGGCCACAGCAGCACGATGCCGCCCCACGCCGTGGTGGCGTCGGTGATCGGTGCCGCGGCGAGCATGAAGTCGTACGGGAGGACGATGCCGAGCCGCGGGTAGCGGCGGGCGACCTCCTCTTGGCTGCCCAGCCAGACCAGACGCCGTTGCCGCATGGCGTCGGCCACCGGGATTCCGGCATCCACCGGAATGCGGGCCCACGGCGCGGCGATGTGCCGGGGCACCCCCGAAGCCAGGACCAGATGCAGCACCTGTTCCCCGGGCGGCAGCACGTACACCAGGCCCACCGACGCCCCCGTGTCCCGCACCGCGTCCGCCAGCACGGCCTCCGGCAGCTCGGCAGCACGGCTCGCGGCAACGTCTCCGTGGTCGTCAGGCTTCCGCATGGCCCTCACCCGCTGCCGGTCGGGACGCGCGGTACCGCGTACGCGCCCGGAACGGCCGCCGGCCGCCTCGCCGCCTGCGGGCAGTACCGGCTCCCACGGGCCGAAGGGCCCGTGAACCGCCCGCCACGCCGGCGGCACCGCATGTCGCCCATATATGGACAATACGTCTGGCGGGCCGCGACAGCTCCCCGGGTCTACCGCCTGCCGAAGGTCTCTGCGCCCACCCGGTGCCCAGCCGCGTAGGCCGGTTCTCGATCGGGTCCGGTCGAGCCACCGGGTACGGCCTGCTCGATGACGTACGGCGCCCGGCTTCTCGTGCCCGGTCCCCTGGTGAGGGTGGTGTCGTGCGCGCGAAATCATGGGGCACGGCGTGTGCTGGAGAGGCTGGAGCGACCCGCGGCGCGGGTTCGACACCGGAGGCGGGCAGGAACGCCTGGGGGTGTCAACACCGGTTCCGTGTCCGTGGCGTGGGGTGGATGACGTCGCGTTGGTCACGGGGTGGTCGGTTCGTTCCTAGACTTCCGGTATGGAGCTTCTGGACGTCGGTCGGGTGCTGGTGG
>NZ_WMLF01000627.1 GCF_014156695.1 Streptomyces durbertensis
ACTGGGGTCCGCGCGGGTTGGGCGGGGCGGTCGTCTCGCGCAGCTCCAGGCGGATGGGCATCCGGACGTGGCCGGGCGTCTCGGTGCCCGGCCGGTCGAGCTGCTCCAGCAGCAGCCGGGCGGCTTCCGCGCCCTGCCGGGCGACGGGCTGGGCGACGGTCGTCAGCCCGACCACCTCGGCGAGTTCGTGGTCGTCGAAGCCCACGACGGACACGTCGTCGGGCACCCTGAGGCGGTGGCGGCGGAGCACCCGCAGGGCGCCCATCGCCATCTCGTCGGACTGCGCGAACACGGCCGTCGGCGGACGGGAGTTGGCCAGCAGCTCGGTCATCGCGCGCTCGCCGCCCTCGACCGTGTAGCCGCCGTCCACCTCAAGGGACGGGTCGTGGCCGATGCCGGCGTCCGCTAGCACGTCGAGATACGCCTGGCGGCGCTGGACCGGGGTGGTCCAGTGGAGCGGCCCGCTCGCCCCGGAGATCATGCCGATGCGGCGGTGCCCGAGGTTCACCAGGTGGCGTACGGCGCTGGTGGCGCCCGCGTGGTCGTCGATACCGACGACGGCGAAGCCCTCCCGGGGGCCGCCGACGGTGGTGGCCAGCGGCACACCGAGGGAGCGGAGCGCGGCGGCCTCCTCCTCGTCGGGGATCAGCAGCGACAGCACCGCGTCCACCCGCTTGCGCGCCGGCAGCTTGGTGAAGAAGCGCTTGCGCGCCTCCGGCGTGCCGAGGTTGTACAGCAGGACGTCGTAGCCGCCGGCGCTGAACACCTTCTCGGCGGCGTCCAGCACGGTGCCGAAGAACCAGCGGCCGACAAAGGGGGCGAGGACCCCGATGGTGTACGTGCGCCCGCTGGCCAGGCTGGACGCCGAGCGGGAGGCGGTGTAGCCGAGCGAGGCGGCCACGGCCGTGATGTGCTCGCGCACCTCGTCCGAGACGCCCGGCCGGCCGCGCAGCGCGCGGGACACGGTGGATGCAGAGACGCCGGCGGCGCTGGCGACATCGGTGATGCTGACCGTCACGGGGTCGGTCCTCCCGTCGGGGTTCACGTTGCTGTGATCTGAGGTGACGTGACCGTAAACCCGACCCACTCGTTGCGCAAGCGTTTGCGTTCAGATTTACTTGCCCCGATTCTCAACCGAGACCTCATCTGTGAAAGATCAGCGCACACGTTTGCGCGCTGCCCAGCCGACCAGGAAGTGCGCATGCGATACGCCCCGCCCGGCCTCTGCGTCAACGACTTCGCCCTGCTGCGCGACGACAACGGCAGCTACGCGGTGCTTCACCTCCAGGGCCCGTGGACAACCGAGTTCGACCATCTGCGGATGGAGACCTCCTACGGCCGGGCGACCTCCACCGACCTGGTCGACTGGCGCCCGCAGGGCAGCGCCTTCGGCACCGGCCTGCCCGGCAGGTTCGACCAGCAGGCGGCCTGGACCATGCACCCGATCCGCCACGGCGCCGGGATGGCGATGTTCTACACCGGTGTCTCCGGCCTCACCCCGGGCGGCTGGCCGCTCCAGTCCGTCGGCCTGGCGTACTCCGACCGCACCGACGGGACCGGCTGGCGCCGGCACGGCACCGGACCGGTCGTCGAGGCCGACGCACGCTGGTACCTCACCGGTGAACGCATGGGCTGGCGCGACCCGTTTGTCGTGCGCGACGACGAGTCCGACGGCTGGGTCATGGTGCTCTGTGCCCAGGACGCCTCGCTACCTGTCGAGGTCAGCGGCTGCGTCGCGTTCGCCACCTCGGACGACCTCGAACACTGGACCGTGCACCCCCCGCTCCTCTCCCCCGGCGACGTCGACGAACTGGAGTGCCCCGTCCTGGAACGCCTCGACGACGGCAGTTGGCTGCTGCTCGGTTCCATAGGCGCCACCCGGGGCTTCGAGGCGTGGACGGCCCCGCGGCTGCGCGGCCCGTGGACCCGCCGCGGCCCGCTCGGCCCGACCGGCTCCTACGCGCCCCGGATCGCCGCCGCCCCCGACGGCTCCCGCGTCGTCCTCCACACCACCCCGCGCCGGGTCGGCCTCACCGACACCGGCGCGCACTGCCGCGGCATGCTCGCCCAACCGAAACTCCTGGTCACGCCTCCGGGCGAGGCGCCACGACTGGAGTGGTGGCCGGGTCTGGACACCTGGCTGGGCGAACCCGCCGACAAACCCGGGTTGCACGCGGTCGGCGACCTCGACGTCTCCGCCGCGACCACCGCCGCCCCCGTCGACCTCGCCCTGCGCGCCGACGACCAGGGCCCCGCCCTCACCGTCACCTGCGACGGCGCGCACCTGCGGGTCACCGGCCCGGGCGGGAACCTCC
>NZ_WMLF01000628.1 GCF_014156695.1 Streptomyces durbertensis
GTACTGGGCCGTCGACCACGTCCGCCTCCACTGAGAACCCTTCGGGGCGCGGCGGCGAGCGGCGCGGCTTCTAGGATCTCCGGCATGGCGACACGACTCGTGCAGATCAACATGAAGGCCAAGGACGACTCCGCCCTCGGCCGGTTCTGGGCCGAGGTCCTGGGTTGGGGGGTGGACAGCGAGGGACCCGGCGTCACCAACCTCGAACCCGTGGGCTTCTCCTACCCCGACCCCGCGGCCGTCTGCATCGACCTCGTCGCCCGCCCCGAACCGAAGACCGTCAAGAACCGGGTCCACCTCGACCTCGCCACCACCTCGACCGCCCACCAGGCGGAACTCGTCGCCCGCCTGAAGGACCTCGGCGCGACGCTCGCCGACATCGGCCAGGGCGACGACGTCCCGTGGACGGTCATGGCCGACCCTGAAGGCAACGAATTCTGCGTCCTGGAGCCCCGCCCGATCTACCAGGACACCGGGCCCGTCGCCGCGGTGGTCGTCGACTGCGCCGATCCGCGTGCGATGGCCCGGTTCTGGGGCGAGGCGACGGACTGGACGGTGCACGAGGCCACCGACGACCTGGCGACCCTGCGCTCCGCCCAAGGCGTCGGGCCCTACCTGGAGTTCGTCCGCACCCCCGGCACGAAGACCGTGTGGAACCGCGTCCACCTCGATGTCGCCCCCTACCCGGACGGCGACCTCGAGGCGGAAGCCGCCCGACTCCGCGCTCTCGGCGCCACCGACCCCGGCATCGACCAGTCCACGATCCACTGGAAGATCCTGTCCGACCCGGAGAACAACGAGTTCTGCCTCCTCACCCCCCGCTGACGCGGCGTCAGCGTGCCCACCACGGCAGAGGCGGAACGTGCCCCGGAAGCCAGCGCCCGCCATCACCCCGGACCCCGACCGGTTGACGACACCGCGCGAACGGCGCGCCGATCGCCATCGCCACGGTGGTGGCGGCGGCCGTCCAGAACACGAGCTTGCGGTCCGTACCGTTGACCGTGCGCAACTCGCCATCCGCGTGGCGGCAGAACGAGTCGGGCGGGAAGTACTGCGTCACGGGCGCGCTGCGGGTGCCGTAGCAGGGCGAGGTCTCGGGAAACAGGAACGGCTGCGCGTTCTGCGTGAGCGTCCAGCCGACAGACACCGTGAGCCACCCGGCCAGCAGGAAGACCACCAGCATCCAGCGGGGAACCCGCGCCCGCCGCCCCATCCGCCAGACAAGCCACGTCGGGACGCAGAAGACGAGGAACACGGCGTACAGGAGGAGCAGCAGAGACAGCATGGTCCCACGACCATACTCGTCAAAGGCCTGTCGGACAGGCCTTCAACTCCGCCGCCAACTCGGAGCCTTCACCGCCCCTGACTTGCCCGCACCCGGCGTGGGCGGGCCCGGGGTCAGACCAGGTCGACGAGGTCGGCGATGGAGTCGACGACCTTGGTGGGGCGGAAGGGGTAGCGGTCCAGGTCGCTCTTGGCGGTGAGGCCGGTGAGGACGAGGTAGGTCTCCATGCCGGCCTCCAGGCCGGCGAGGACGTCGGTGTCCATCCGGTCGCCGATCATCGCGGACGTCTCCGAGTGGGCGCCGATCTGGTTGAGGCCGGTGCGCATCATCAGCGGGTTCGGCTTGCCGACGAAGTACGGCTCCTTGCCGGTCGCCTTGGTGATGAGCGCGGCGACCGACCCGGTGGCCGGCAGCGCGCCCTCGGGGGAGGGCCCCGTGTTGTCGGGGTTGGTGGCGATGAAGCGGGCGCCGTTGTTGATGAGGCGGATGGCCTTGGTCAACGCCTCGAAGGAGTAGGTGCGGGTCTCGCCGAGGATCACGAAGTCGGGGTCGTGGTCGCTGAGGACGTACCCGGCGTCGTGCAGGGCGGTGGTGAGGCCGGCCTCGCCGATGACGTAGGCGGTGCCGCCGGGGTGCTGGTTGTCCAGGAAGCGCGCGGTGGCCAGCGCCGACGTCCAGATGTTCTCCACCGGGACCTCCAGGCCGATGCGCTCGAGGCGGGCGCACAGGTCGCGGGCGGTGTAGATGGAGTTGTTGGTGAGCACGAGGAAGGGGCGTCCGCTGTCCCGCAGCTTCTTGATGAACGCGTCCGCGCCGGGCACCGGCACGCCCTCGTGCATCAGTACCCCGTCCATGTCGGTCAGCCACGATTCGATCTTCTTGCGCTCTGCCATGGACGGACTCCTTCAAAGATCGGTGCTCGGCCCGAGTGTAGTGCGGGAGAGCCGGGCCGGGCCCGCCCTGAGCTGCCCGTCTCGCATGCTGAGGCGGTCGGGGGGAACCCACCGGCGGGGGCGGAC
>NZ_WMLF01000629.1 GCF_014156695.1 Streptomyces durbertensis
GGCGCGGGGGGCGCGCGGGGTACCACGCCCGCGCGGGCGGACGGGCGGCTGCGTGCGCCGGGCGTCGCGCCGGTACGTGGCGCTGGCCCGCGGGGCTGGTCCGTGACGCTGGTTCGGCGCGGGCATCCCGCGCCGCGCCCGTACGCCGGCCCCGGGCGCCCCACCCCCGTGGAGGCGCCCGGGGCCGGACCGGCGGTCCCCGGGACGGTCGGAAGCCCCCGTGCCGTCCGACCGGCGGGTCCCGGCGTACGGCGATGCGGACCGCCGTACTCCACTGAGCGTAGGTGGTGCCGGTATCAGCCGCGTATCAGCCGCCCGCCACGCCGGTCACCGCCGCTGTGAGCACCCGTCGGCCGACTCCCGGGAGTTGAAGTCGGCCAGCATCGAGCGGGCCCGCTCCTCCGCCGTCGCCGCCTGCTCGCCGCGCCCGAGGCCCGCGAGCGCGGCGCCGAGCACGGTGTACAACTCGGCGATCTGCGGCGGGTCGAACGGCTGCTCGGCGGCGTGCTCGAGGCCGCGCCCGGCCCAGTGCGCGGCCTGTTCGAACTCGGCGCTCGACAGGTGGAACTCGGCCAGCACGGAGGCGGTCCCCACCAGGTGGTGGTTGACCGGGGCCAGCCGGTAGCTCTCGGTCAGCAGCCGCAGTGCCTCGTCGCGTTCGCCGCGCATCAGATGGACCCGGCCGAGGTTGTTCAGTGAGGAGCAGCGCACCTCCGGCAGGCCGTTCCGGTCCGCGTGGCGCAGGGCCCGCCTGCCGACGGCCACCGCCTCGTCGAGCCGGCCTGCCATGGCCAGGCAGGGCACCTGGTTGTTGTAGCCGGTGGCGAGTTCGGCATGGGCGCCGAGCTGCTCGAACAGGTCGATCGCACGGTCGAGTTGCCGTAGGGCGCCGACGCCGTCGCCGCGCTGGCCGGCGACCCGGCCGAGGCTGGCGAGCGCGACGGCCTGGGCGAAGGTGTCGGACCGCCGTTCGGCGGCGACGAGTTGGGTGGTGGCGAGGCGTTCCTGGTACCGCCAGCAGAACCGGATCGCGAAGTAGCTCTCCAGCGCCCTGGTGGCCTCCAGTGCGAACGTGGCGAGCGGAGGGCCGCCGTCGTCGAACTCCGGCTGCGCCAGCTGCTCGGCGAGCGCGAGCACTTCGGGGAGCTCCAGGTCGACCCACGCGAGTGCCTCGTCGCGTCGCTCGAAGCAGCGGCCGCCCGGGTGGCGTGCGGCTCCTTCGCGGTATCTGCGGCGGAGGAAGTCGCCGACCGGTAGCGGTGCGGTACTGCGGTAGAGGGTGCCGAGGTACCAGGAGGCGAGACGGGCCAGGGCCCGGTGGCGTTCGGCGGCCGGCAGCCGGTCGGCGTCCCGCAGCGCGGCCGAGCGCACCAGGTCGTGCAGGGCGTAGCGGCCGGGGCTGGGGCTGGTGGCGATCTGCGCGTCGGTCAGCCGTTCCAGCACGTCGCGGGCGGCCGGCGCGTCCAGTCCGGTGAGCGCGGCGAAGGTCGGGGCGGTGTGGTGGGTCACCGCGCACACGCCGAGCGTCCAGAAGCGCCGCGCGGCCTCCCGGTCGCCGGCGTCGGCGGAGGCGGCGAGCTGGTCGACGCCGACCATCAGGGAGGCCCGGGCGTCGACGTCCGCGGTGACGAGTTCGTCGAGCCGGCCGCGCTCGTCGCGCAGTACGGAGACCCAGTCGGCGACCGTCCAGCGCGGCCGGGACGCCATCCGGGTGGCCACGACGCGCAGCGCCAGCGGGAGTCGGCCGCAGAGGGCGACCAGTTCCTCCCAGTGCGGTTGCTCCCCCGCCTCGGTCCGCCGGCCGGACACGGCGCGTACCAGGGCGACGGCGTCCGCCGTCGACAGCGTGTCGAGGTGCAGGTGCTGGGCCTCTCCGAGTCCGGTGAGCACCGCGCGGCTGGTGACGAGCGCCGCGCAGCCCGCGTTGTCCGGCAGCAGCGGCGCCACGTGGTCGGCGCGCAGCGCGTTGTCCAGGACGAGCAGCACGCGGCGGCCGGCCAGCCGGTCGCGGTAGAGGGCGAGTGCCTGGTCGGTGTCCCGGGGTACGCGCCGCTCGTCGACGCCGAGCGCGGTGAGCAGGGTCTGGACGACCTCGGAGGTGGGCAGCGGCGGGCGGCAGGGGTCGCTGCCGTGCAGGTCGACGTGGAGGACGCCGTCCGGGAAGCGGTCGGCGACGTCCCGCGCCGCGCGGACGGCCAGCGCCGACTTGCCGACGCCGCCGGGTCCGTCCAGCAGGCAGACGACCGGCGCGGTCGCGGCCTCGGTCAGTCTCTCCCGGAGTCTGGCCAGTTCCAGGC
>NZ_WMLF01000063.1 GCF_014156695.1 Streptomyces durbertensis
GGACGCCGACGACGTAGACGACGCCGGGGACGCGGGGAAGCCCGGGAAGCCCGGAAGCACCGGGACCGCCGACGAGGAGAGCGGCCGGAACCGCGGGAAGCGCCGCTGACCACCTGCACCACCCGTCGGGCCCGCGCTCACCGGTGCGGACGCGGACCGCCGTGTCCACCGGCACGGTCCAGACCTTGCCGTCGCCGATCTTCCCGGTCCTGGCGGCCTTGACGACCACCTCGACGAGCTGGTCGGCGTCGTCGTCCTCGACCAGCACCTCGATGCGGATCTTCGGCACCAGGTCCACGGTGTACTCGGCGCCCCGGTACACCTCGGTGTGGCCGCGCTGGCGGCCGTAGCCGCTGGCCTCGGTGACGGTCAGGCCCTGCACGCCGAACGCCTGGAGGGCGTCCTTCACCTCGTCGAGGCGGTGCGGCTTGATGACTGCGGTGATCAGCTTCATGCGTCGACCTTCTTGTCCTTGCTGGGGGCGGAGACGTGCGCGTGGGCGGCCACCGAAGTGCCACCGACCTGGCTGAAGTCGTAGGCGGTCTCCGCGTGGAAGGCCTGGTCGACTCCGGCGGTCTCATCGTCCTCGCTGGCGCGGAAGCCCATGGTCTTCTGGATCACGAGGGCCAGCAGCCAGGTGACCACGAAGGTGAAGGCCATCACGGCGAAGGCACCGAGGGCCTGCTTACCGAACTGGCTGAAGCCCGCACCCTCGGTGGCCAGGAAGCCGACCATCAGGGTGCCGATGAGGCCACCAATGAGGTGGACGCCGACGACATCGAGCGAGTCGTCGTAGTTCAGCTTGAACTTGAGGCTGACGGCCCAGGAGCAGACCGCACCGGCGACCAGGCCGATGAGGATGGCGCCCATGGCGTTGACGTTGGCACCGGCCGGGGTGATGGCGACCAGGCCCGCGATCGCACCGGAGGCCGCACCGAGCGTGGTGAAGGCACCATGCCGGATGCGCTCGTAGACAAGCCAGCCGAGGATGGCGGCAGCGGTGGCGACCTGGGTGTTCAGGGCCATGTTGACGGCGTCACCGTTGGCGCCGAGAGCAGAGCCGGCGTTGAAGCCGAACCAGCCGAACCACAGCATGGCGGCACCAAGCAGCACCAGCGGCAGGTTGTGCGGGCGCATCGGCTCCCTCTTGAAGCCGATCCGCTTGCCCACGACCAGGACCGCGGCCAGCGCGCCGATACCGGCGTTGATGTGCACGGCCGTACCACCGGCGAAGTCGATCACACCGAGCTTGAAGAGCCAGCCGGCGTCCTCGGCCCACACCCAGTGGGCGACCGGGAAGTACACGATGGTGACCCATACGGCGATGAAAACGGCCCAGGCGCTGAACTTCACCCGGTCGGCCAGTGCACCGGCCATCAGCGCGGGCGTCAGGACCGCGAACATCATCTGGAAGAGGGCGAACGCGAAGACCGGCAGCTCGCCGTCGAGCGTCTCGGGGGTGATGCCCTTCAGTCCGATGGCGTCCAGATTGCCGATGACGCCGCCGACGTCACCGCTGAAGGCCAGGGAGTAGCCGTAGAGCACCCACAGCACGCTGACGATGCCCAACGCGATGAAGCACATCATCAGCATGTTCAGGGCGCTTTTGACCCGGACCATGCCTCCGTAGAAGAAGGCCAGGCCTGGTGTCATCAACATGACCATCGCTGCACTGATCAATACGAATACCGTATCCGCGCCATTCAAGGTAGGCATCTCCTCGTCGTCACATCCCGTGCGGGCAGGAACCTCGGGTTCAAGGTGGGCCACAGGTTCGCGAAACCCCGTTTCCATCGACACAACGGAATGTTTCGTGGATGTAACGAAGCCACGAGAAGTGTTACATGGGCGTAAAATCCCGACTCCAGGGAACTCGGGCCTTCGAGCTTGATGGGGTGCGGCGGTGGCCGGGGCTCGTCGGTCACGCCGTGCGAAACTTCTCCAGCTACTCTCCTGGCTCGGACAATCGACAGGGCCGGCTGGCCCCATCAGAGGTTTCGCTCTTCAAGCACGCCAGCCGACCACAACGATTCGGCGGTTGCCAGCTCGGGACTGGCAACCGCCGAATCATTCACTGCTCGCTCACTTGCGCGGAGCCTCGAAGCAGACCTTCGCTGTCTTGGCCCATGAGTCGGACTTGTTCTTGATGTACGCTGTCACCGTCGGACGCCCCGATAGACAGAGAGATTTGCTCGAATTCATCCCGAGTAGAATCTGACCCGTGAAGTACAGCGGCTGACCGCTGTTGTGCTGTGTGTACACCTTGCTCTTGGTGGAATACGTCGTGCTGCGGGTGCCAGCCTCGCGCTTGCCGCACTCTACAGTCGGAGTCACCGCCACTGACCAGGGGAAACCCGCCGTCACCGCGACATCCATCTTGCACTTCTTACTCTCGTACCAGCGCTGGGTGAGCTTCGCCTTCGTCAACGTGGCAGCCTTGCCGCCCTTACACTTCGTCAGCACCCTGGTCTCCATCTTCGGGTCGCTGACCTTCACGCCCCGGTACCGGTGGGGCATACCACCCTTACCCTTGTGTAGGATGCTGTGTTTGAAGGTCACCTTTCCGGTCAGTGTGGTGCGGACGCACCGCTTGAGCGGTTTCGAGTAGAAATCCAGAGTCTTCTTGTAGGACCGCGTGTACGTCTTCTCTTTACCATGGGTGGCACTGGCTTCAGAAATTGGCCCCACCACAAGCAACGTAGAAGCAACTCCGGTCACAATGACAGACGCAGTCATTCGCCTGAACATGGACGAACTCCCCGTGAGTGCGAAACGGCACACCAAGTGCCGTAAACCAAAGGGGAAATATCCCTTCGACCTGGAAAGAGATTGCCACCTTGACATCCCCATGTCAAGGAAGAATGAGTAGCATCAAAGGAACGCCTCATTCCGGAAACACAAGCAACCGCCACCACTCGATGAGGTTCCCCGGTCAGCCGCCCAGAGACTGGCAAACCAAAACCGGCCGCCAGCCATCCGAGTTCCTGGGCCGGGAGTAGGGCTGTCGCGGCCGGTTGTCTACGGACGCGGTCAGCCCGCCAGGACCATGCTCTCGGGGTCTTCGGGCAGTGCCTTCCTGAGGCGGTCCGCCAGGTCGACGACCTCGGCGACGTCGCCGTACTCCCGGCCGGCGTTGGCGGCCGTCCGGCGGATGCGGTTGTTGACGCGCTCCGAGCGCAGCCGCCTGGACACCTCGAGCGCCTCGACGGTGCGCGCGGCGCAGCGCTCCGGCTCCTTCTGCAGCAGGTGGACGGTGGCCATGCCGACCAGGTTCAGCGCATACGACCTGTGGTGGCCCTGCTCGGAGCTCGCGCACTCCTCGGCGAAGAGGTCGACGGCCTTCTCCATCGCCGGCTGGGCGAGGCTGGCGTAGGTGTGGCTACGCCCGGCGACGTAGGCGAGGTCGCGGTAGGCGTGCGCGGTCTCGGCGCTCAGCTCGGCCTCGGAGAAGAAGCGGATCCAGTCCGGCTCCCGCTCCCTCGCGCCGGCCTCCTCGAACTCCTCGACCTCCGCGAACACCGCCTCCGCCATCTTCGCGGCGCGGTGGCACTGCTTGGGCTGGCCCATGTTGGCGTAGGCGCGCGCCTCGACCGCGTGCAGCATGGACTGGGTGCGGGCAGTGGCGCCGTCCCGGCTGCCGTACTGGGCGAGGTGCACCAGCTCCAACGCGTCCTCCGGCCGGTGCAGATGGATCATCTGCCGGGCCATCTTGCTGAGCACGAACGCCCCGAAGGCCTTGTCGCCCGCCTCCTTGGATGCGTGCAGGGCGAGGACGAAGTACTTCTGGGCGGTGGGCTGGATGCCCACGTCGTAGCTCATCCACCCGGCCAGTTCGGCCAGTTCGGCGGTGACGGTGAACAGCCGCCGGCGGATCGGCTCGGGGTGGGCCTCCTGGAGCAGGTCGGTCACCTCGTGCAGCTGGCCGACGACCGCCTTGCGGCGCAGCCCGCCGCCGCACTGCGCGTCCCACTGCCGGAACATCACGGTGGTGTGCTCCAGCAGTTCGAGCTCCGGCTCGGACAGCCGCTGCTCGCGGCGGACGGGCACGGGCGGGCTCTGCGGCGCGGGCTGCGCGGGGGGCGGCACAAGCCAGCGCTGCATCGGCTCGATGAGGGCCGGCCCGGCCGCCATCGCCAGGGAGGTGCCCAGGTAGCCGCGCCGGCTGAGCATCAGGTCGCTGCGGGTGAACTCGTTGATCAGGCCGATGGTCTGCGGCCCGGCCCAGGGGAGGTCGACGCCCGACCCGGCGGCGCTCTGGCGCGTCTGCCGCAGCCCGAGGTCCTCCACTCCGACCACGCAGCCGAACCGCTCGGAGAACAGCTCCCCGAGGATGCGTGGGATCGGCTCCCGGGGCTGCTCGCCGTCGAGCCAGCGCCGCACGCGGGAGGTGTCCGTGCTGATGTGGTGCGCGCCCAACTGGCGCGCCCGGCGGTTCACCTGACGCGCCAGCTCGCCCTTGGACCAGCCGCTGCGCACGAACCACGAACCGAGCTGCTCGTTCGGGCGCTTCTCCCCGGCGTGTCCGCTGCTGCCGTTGCCGCCCACAGGTTGGCCCCCACTCTCGGTCGCTCGGCGGTGCCCGCGAGGGCACCTGTTCGGTACGGGTGGCCGGTGGTTGGACCGGCCGCGGTCGGCGGGCCGCCGACACGGATGACGACTGGAGCATTCCCAGCGACGCGCCGTTTCCGTCATCTCCGGGCGGACGGCACCGGCGGTGTCCCGCGGACGGTGCCGCCGGCCGCCACGACGGCCTCCGGCTCACCGCCGCGCACTTGCGTCGTGAGCACCGAAAGTAATCCTACGATCACCGGCGCGGCGAGTCGGATTCGTGAAACGCCACCATTCGCCACCCCCGCGCATGAACCTATCTCCGAGCTCGGACGCTTCACTTGGCTTGGGGCGATCACAGACGGTTGGAACGAAGCACACCGGGGGCGCGTTCACTCCGGCGCACCACCCCGGCACGCGTCGACCGCACGGCGCGCCCGCGCCGGTCGCTCCGCGTGAGAGCGTCGTAACCATCGGCGCACGGGACCCGTTGGAGGGGGCATGGGCTTCACGATCGGCGGCATCCGCGAGTTCCGGGAGCTACGACTGGGCGGCAGGAGGTACACACGGCCACGGCGTCCGGGACGCGAGTCGGAGCAGGACGCGCTCGCCGAGTACACCGGCCTGTGGGGCTGGGACGTGGTACCCGGTGCCCGGCGCGGCAGGGACGGCTGCTCCTGCGGGGCGCCCGCGTGTCCGGCGCCCGGCGCCCACCCGCTCGACGCGTCCCTGGAGATCACCGCCGGTACGACGGTGGAGAGCGCCGTCCGCCTGTGGGGCGGGCTGCCGTCCGCGACCCTGCTGCTGCCCACCGGCCGCGGCTTCGACGTGCTGGAGGTCCCGGCGGCGGCCGGCCGGCGCGCGCTGGTGCGGCTGGAGCGCATGGGGCTGCCGCTCGGCCCGGTCGCGCTCGCCCCGCACGGCCGGGCCTGGTTCTTCGTCGCCGCCGGCGCCGCCGCCGAACTGCCCGACCTGCTCTACCGGATGGGCTGGGACGGCGTCGGTCTCGACCTGCGCTGCCGGGGGCGCGGTGACCACATCACCGCCCCGCCCTCGGACCTCGCCGGGCTGGGGCCGGTCCGCTGGCTGCGGCCGCCCACGTTGGAGGGCGCCGGCCGCCCGCCGCAGGCCAGGCTGCTGCTCGGCACCCTCGCCTACGTCTGCCACCGCAGCGTGCCGGCCGCCGCGCGCTGAGCGTCGCACGCCGCACGGCGACCGGCACGAGGGGCGTGCAGTCAGTCGCCGAGCAGCGCGTCGACGAACGCCTCCGGCTCGAAGGGCGCCAGGTCGTCCGCGCCCTCGCCGAGGCCGACGAGCTTGACCGGGACGCCCAGCTCCCGCTGCACGGCGACGACGATGCCGCCCTTGGCGGTCCCGTCGAGCTTGGTGAGCACGATGCCGGTGATGTCCACGACCTCCGCGAACACCCGCGCCTGGACCAGGCCGTTCTGGCCGGTGGTCGCGTCGAGGACGAGCAGCACCTCGTCCACCGGCCCCTGCTTCTCGACCACGCGCTTGACCTTGCCCAGCTCGTCCATGAGCCCGGTCTTGGTGTGCAGGCGCCCGGCGGTGTCGACGAGGACGACGTCGGCGCCGGCCGCCGTGCCCTCCTTGACGGCGTCGAAGGCCACCGAGGCCGGGTCGCCGCCCTCGGGGCCGCGCACGGTGCGGGCGCCGACGCGCTCGCCCCAGGTCTGGAGCTGGTCGGCGGCGGCGGCCCGGAAGGTGTCGGCCGCGCCGAGGACGACGGACCTGCCGTCGGCCACCAGGACGCGGGCCAGTTTGCCCGTGGTGGTGGTCTTGCCGGTGCCGTTGACACCGACCACAAGCACCACGCCGGGCCGGTCCTCCGCGCCGGTGGTCTCGGTGCGGACGGCGCGCTCGAAGTCGGTGCCGAGCAGGTTCAGCAGTTCCTCGCGCAGTAGGGCGCGCAGTTCCTCGGGGGTCCTGGTGCCCAGCACCTTGACGCGTTCGCGCAGCCGTTCCACGAGTTCCTGGGTGGGCGCCACGCCGACGTCCGCGGTCAGCAGCGTGTCCTCGATCTCCTCCCAGGTGTCCTCGTCGAGCCGGTCACGGGAGAGGAGGGTCAGCAGTCCCTTGCCGAGGGTGTTCTGCGAGCGGGAGAGCCGGGCGCGGAGCCGCACCAGGCGGCCGGCCGTCGGCTCCGGTGTCTCGACCTCCGGCTCGGGGGGCGCGGGCGGCGCCTCGACGTCGGCCTCCTCGGCCGGGGCGGGGGCGCCCGGCAGGCCGACGTCCTCGATCGGCCGCCCGGGGGTTTCGGGCTCGCCCTCCGCCTCCTCGCCGACGTGTGGTTCGCGGGGTGGCGCGCTGACGGTCGGCGGCGCGGACCGGTCCGGCGGCGGGAGCTGCTTCTTCTTGCGTCCGCTGACCACCAGGCCGCCGATGACTGCGACGGCGACCACGGCGATGACAACGGCGAGGATGAGGAGTTCCATCGGTTCCCTAGTGAGTACCAGAAGTCACGGGCAGGCCCTCTCGTACCGGGGACCGGGCGGAGGGCACCCGTCCAGTATCCGACCAGTATCGGCCACGCCCACCGCTCGGGCGTCGCCCCGGCTCGTCGGTGAGCCGGGGCGACGCCTGCGCTGAGGAGTGGGCGGCGGGGTGGGTCAGCCCATCTCCTCCAACGCCTTGCCCTTCGTCTCCGGCACCCACTTGAGGATGAAGGGGATCGAGAGCACGGCGAAGACCGTGTAGATGACGTAGGAGCCGGAGAGGTTCCAGTCCGACAGCGTGGGGAAGCTGACGGTGATCAGCCAGTTGGTGACCCACTGCGCGCCGGCGGCCACCCCGAGCGCGGCGGCCCTGATGCGGTTGGGGAACATCTCGCCGAGCATCACCCAGACCACCACGCCCCAGGAGAGCGCGAAGAAGAGCACGAAGGAGTGCGCGGCGACGAGGGCGACGCCGCCCTGGAGGTCGGGCAGCCGGAACTCGCCGTTGACCTCCTCCTTGAAGGAGAACGCCCAGGCGGCGACGCCGAGCGAGACCGCCATGCCGGCCGAGCCGATGAGAGCCAGCGGCTTCCGGCCGAGCCGGTCGACGAGCAGCATCGCGATCACCGTGCCGACGATGTTGATGATCGACGTGGTGAAGGAGTAGAAGAACGAGCTCTCGGGGTCGACGCCGACGGACTGCCACAGCGAGGAGCTGTAGTAGAAGATCACGTTGATGCCGACGAGCTGCTGGAAGACCGAGAGGCCGATGCCGACCCAGACGACGGGCAGCAGCATGAACCGGCCGCCGAGCAGGTCGCGCAGGCTGGGCTTGTGCTCGCTGCGCATGCGCGCGTCGATGCGGCGCACCTCGGCGTCCAGGTCCGTCTCGGGGGGCTCGACGCGTGCGAGGACCCGCTTGGCCTCCTCGAAGCGGCGCTGGGCGACGAGGTAGCGCGGCGACTCGGGGATGCGCAGCGCCAGGGCGCCGTAGACCAGGGCGGGCAGCAGCTCGGCGCCGAGCATCACCTGCCAGGTCTCGACGCCCAGCAGGGTGCCGCGCTGGTCTCCGTCGGCCAGGTTGAGCAGGCCGTAGTTGACCAGCTGGGAGACGGCGATGCCGAGCACGATCGCGGCCTGCTGGAAGGAGGCGAGCCGGCCGCGGTACTCGGCGGGCGCCACCTCGGCGATGTAGGCGGGGGCGATGACCGAGGCCATGCCGATGGCCACGCCGCCGAGGATCCGCCACGCGGCGAGGTCCCACAGGGTGAAGGGCATCATGCAGCCGAGGCTGCTGGCGGCGAAGAACAGGGCGGCCAGCTGCATCACCTTCGGTCGGCCGAGCCGGTCGGCGAGGCGTCCGGCGAGCATGGCACCGAGCGCCGCGCCGACCAGCGCGATGGCGATGACCGCGCCCAGCGTCGCCGAGCCGACGTCGAACCTGCCCTTGATCCCTTCGACGGCTCCGTTGATCACGGCGCTGTCGTAGCCGAAGAGGAACCCGCCCATCGCGGCCGAGGCGGCGATGAAGGCGACGTAGCCGAGGTGGCGCGGGCGGCTCCCGACCCGGGGTGGGTCGACGGATGCGTTGCTGCTCAAGGGACTCTCCTGCGGGTCCCGGCGGCGGTGCCGGGGCTGGGGGACATCGCCCTACCAGTGGTGCACGCCTGACCGCGCACCACCAGTTGAAGGTAAAAGCGACGTTGCAGAGAATATGCCTTCAGGTTTCTAAGTCAATACCCAGCGGGTAGCTACCTCAGGGCCACCTGGATGTTCTCGATGTTCACAAAGTGAAGGATGCGCCCGACAGCCCCGCTCAACTCAGGCGCTGGCTGATCACCTTGGACACGCCGTCGCCCTGCATCGAGACGCCGTACAGCGCGTCGGCGACCTCCATGGTGCGCTTCTGGTGCGTGATCACGATCAGCTGCGAACTCTCCTGGAGCTCCCGCATGATGCCGATCAGCCGCTGCAGGTTGGTGTCGTCCAGTGCCGCCTCGACCTCGTCCATGACGTAGAAGGGGCTCGGCCGTGCCTTGAAGATGGACACCAGGAGGGCCACCGCCGTCAGCGAGCGCTCACCGCCGGAGAGCAGCGACAGCCGCTTGACCTTCTTCCCCGGCGGGCGGGCCTCCACGTCGACACCGGTCGCCAGCATGTCGTCCGGCTGCGTCAGCACCAGCCGCCCCTCACCTCCGGGGAACAGCCGCGAGAAGACACCCTCGAACTCCCGCGCGGTGTCGTGGTAGGCGTCGGTGAACACCTGGCGCACCCGCTCGTCGACGTCGCGCACCACCTGGAGCAGGTCCGCCCTGGTCTTCCGCAGGTCTTCCAACTGCTCTCCGAGGAACCGGTGGCGCTCCTCCAGCGCCGCGTACTCCTCCAGCGCCAGCGGGTTGACCTTGCCCAGCTTCTGGTAGGCGCGTTCGGCCGCGCGCAGCCGCTTCTCCTGCTCCGCCCGGTCGAACGGCACCGGCCGGTTGCGCGGGTGCTCCGGTTCCTCGGGCAGTTCCTCACCCTCGGCCGGCGGCGAGGGCGGCACCGGCTGGTCGGGGCCGTACTCCCGCACCAGCGCCGCCGGCTCCACGCCCAGCTCCTCCAGCGAACGGCTCTCCAACTGCTCGATCCGCAGCCGCTTCTCCGCGCCCAGCACCTCCCCGCGGTGCACGGAGTCGGTCAGCCGGTCCAGCTCGCCCTTCAGTTCCCGGCCGCGTTCCCGCTCGGCGGCCAGCTCCCGTTCCCGGTCCGCCTTGGCGTGCTCGGCCGTCTCCCGCTCCTGCTCGGCGCGGACAAGCGAGACCTCCAGATGGGCCAGCAGCTGCCGGGCGCCGTTCGCCACCGCCTCCGCGACCCCCGCCTCATGGCGCATCCTGGCCCGTCGCCGCTCCGCCCGCGCCCGGGCCTCCCGCTCGGCGCGGGCCGCACGGTCGAGCGAGTCGGCGCGACCGACGAGCGCCCGCACCCGCTCCTCGTGGGTGCGTACCTGGAGCCTGGCCTCCATCTCGGTCTGCCGGGCGTTGGCACCGTCGGCGGCGAGCCGGTCCCGCACCGAGGTGTCCGGCTCGTCCTCCTCCTCGGCGAGCTCCTCGGCGGCGGCCAGCCGCTCGGCGCACTCCGCCGCCTGCTCGTCCGCCGCCGCCAGCGCCTCACGGGCCTTGGCCACCGCCGCCGCGCAGCGTTCCGCCTCGCCGAGCGCGGCCCGCGCGGCGCCGCCCGAACGGCCGAGGCGGCCGGCCAGTTCCGACCTGCGGCGGTCGGCGGCGCTGCGGCGGGCGGCCCACTCCTCAACGGTCTCCGCCGCGCCCGCCCGCAGCTCCTCGGCGGCACGCAGCCCGCCTTCCAGCTCCTCGCAGCGGACGGTCAGCCGCCGCAGCCCGGCGGCTGCCTCGTCGACCGCCGCCTGGGTCTCCAGCAGGCTGGGCACGCCGGCCGAACCGCCGTGTGCGCTGAAGGCGGCCAGTACGTCGCCCTCCGCGGTGACGGCGGTCAGCTCCGGACGCCGGGCGACCAGGTCCTCCGCCTCCTCAAGGGTCCGTACGACCACCACGTCCCGCAGCAGCCGGCGCAGCGCCGGGCGCAGTTCGGCGGGCGCCTCGACCAGCGACACCGCCCATCGCGCGCCGTCCTCCCCCACCGGTGACCCCGGCGACGCGACCGGACCGGCCGGGCCACCGGGGTCGGTTGGGTCGCCGGGATCGGTGGGATCGGTGGGGGCGCCGGCCAGCAGGAAGTCGGCGCGTCCACCGTCGGTCTTGCGGAGCAGCCGCAGTGCCTCGGCCGCCGTCTCGGGACCGGCGGCCACCAGCGCGTCGGCCGCCGCGCCCAGGGCCGCGGCCACCGGCACCTCGTAACCGGGCGTCACCGTGAGCCGTTCGGCCGCCCGGCCGAGCAGTCCGGCCGGGCGCTCCTCGGCGGCGAGCAGCGACTCGCTCCCGTCCTTGCGGCGCAGCCCGAGCGCCAACGCGTCGTGGCGCGCGGACGTCGCCGCGCGTCGCCGCTGCGTCTCGCCCAGGGCGTCCCGGGCGGCCGCGAGCGCCTCCTCCGCCTCACGCAGCCGGGCGCGGGCCGCCTCGTGCTCCGCCTCGGCCGTCCCGTCCCCGTCGGGGACCGCGTCGGCCTCCGCCCGCAACGTCTCGAACTCCTCCTGGGCGAGGGCCGCCCGCTCGCCGGCCTCCTGCTCGGCGACGACCAGCCGTTCGATCTCGGCGCGGGCCGACGCCGCCCGGCTGCGGGCCGCACTCGCCTGCGCACCCAGCCTGGCCAGCTGCTCCCGCCGCTCGGCCAACGCCCGGGAGGCGTCCCTGATGCGGCGCTCCTCCTCGGCGAGGCGGCGCTCCAACTCGCTCCGGTGCTCGACGGTGTCCTCCAGTGCCCGGCTCGCCGCCTCCAGCGCGGCCTCCAGCTCCGCCTCCTGCTCCCGCACCCGGGCGGCCTCCCGTTCCAGCTCCTCCGGGTCGCGGCCGCGCCGCTCCTCTGCGGGGGCGGCGGTGGCGCTCCTGACCCGGGCTTCCGCCAACGAGACGGTCCCCCGCACCCGTTCGGCGAGCTGGGAGAGCTCGTACCAGGTGCGCTGGGCACGTTCCAGCCGGGGGGCGAGGGTGCGGACCCGCTGTTCCAGCTCGGCCTCCCGCCGCTGGCACTCGCGCACCGCCTCCTCGGCGGCCTCCTTGCGGGCCTTGAGCGCGGCCTCGTCGGCGAGTTCGGCCTCCAACGCGCGCCGCACGGTCACCAGGTCGTCGGCGAGCAGCCGCAGCCGGGCGTCCCTGAGGTCGGCCTGGATGACCGCCGCCCGCCGGGCGACCGCGGCCTGCCGGCCGAGCGGTTTGAGCTGGCGGCGCAGTTCCTCCGTGAGGTCCTGGACGCGGGCCAGGTTGGCCTGCATGGCGTCCAGTTTCCGCAGCGCCTTCTCCTTGCGTTTGCGGTGCTTAAGCACCCCGGCCGCCTCCTCGATGAAGGCGCGGCGGCCGGCGGGGTCGGCGTGCAGCACGGAGTCGAGCTGGCCCTGGCCGACGATGACGTGCATCTCCCGGCCGATGCCGGAGTCCGAGAGCAGTTCCTGGATGTCGAGCAGCCGGCAGGTGTCGCCGTTGATCTGGTACTCGCTGCCACCGTTGCGGAACATGATCCGGGTGAGGGTGACCTCGGCGTACTCGATCGGGAGCGCGCCGTCGGAGTTGTCGATCGTCAGCGAGACCTCGGCGCGGCCGAGCGGCGGACGGCCGGTCGTGCCGGCGAAGATGACGTCCTCCATCTTGCCGCCGCGCAGCGACTTCGCGGCCTGCTCACCCATCACCCACGACAGCGCGTCGACCACGTTCGACTTGCCCGACCCGTTGGGCCCGACCACGCAGGTGATGCCGGGTTCAAAACGCAGGGTGGTGGCGGAGGCGAAGGACTTGAAGCCTCGCAGGGTCAGGCTCTTGAGGTGCACGGCGTGTGACTTTACCGGTGCGGCCCGGTTTCACCGCCCAGGACGCAGGGCACATCAGACGGTAACGAGAGATCGACGTGTCGCCGAAGGGGCGGGGAAGCTCAGGGCGCAGGATCGGGGGGAAGATCAGGGGAGGAAATGACGAAGGGACGCCGGAGCGTCCCTCGTGGTTCTGCAACGCATGGGGCTTGTGATCCGCCCTCGCCGCTGCCGGGATGGTCCGGTGGGACCGGCCCGGTCAGGTGAGTGCCGGCTCGCCCTTGGATACGTCGATGCTGTCAAGCAGCGAGTCGCCGTGACGCGAGGCAGCAGAAAGCGCGTCGTTCTCGGCCTGCATCCGTACGAGCTCGGATTCCAGGTCCTGGACGCGCTGCTGAAGCCTTCGCATCTCGGCGAGGACTCGGGGGTCGGAGCCGCCGACGTAACCGAGAAGCGCCTTTGCCATGATGGATGGTCCTCCACACTGAAGTGACCGACCGGTACGGTGGTGGGTCGTCGCGAGAGATGTTTGTACGCACCAGAGATGTCTGCTCCGGTTACAGGTTCCACAGGCTCAAACAACCAGGGTGCGCGGGGTTCCAGCGTCTCACCAAAACTTTTCGCGGTCAACACGATCACACGCCGTAAACACGGGCGGCTTGCTCGAACGGCGGCCCTGGAGCTGGTGGGGCCATCAATGCCGGAGCGGAAGCCCGTTGGCGCGTGGATCGTTCTCGTGATCACTTTCGTAGATCACTTATGCAGCGCAGCCTTGCACGTCATACCCCCGCTTGGCAACCGCTTCGGGAAATTCCTCCCGCCGACCTGGTGACGCCACAAAAACACCAGGTCACCTCATGTCGAAGCCCTCGTACCCGCCGCGCGGCACGGACCATATCTCGGTGACTCCGTCGACACGCCCGGGCGTGTCGCCGTGCCTGAGCCAGTCCAGCAGTTCGGCGCAGCCGGCCCGGTCCCCCTCCGCGACCACCTGCACCCGGCCGTCGTCGAGGTTGCGCGCGAAGCCGGCGAGGCCGCCGATCCGCAGCGCGTTGGCCCGGGTGAACCAGCGGAACCCGACCCCCTGCACCCGTCCGCGCACCCACGCCGTCAGCCGGACGACGTCCGCGCCCTCCGGTTGCCGGGCGGCCGCGGCGGCCCGAGTATCCACTTCGCCCATCGACCCGTCTCCCCTTCCAGGAGGTTTCCGAGAGGTTCCACCGGATTCGGAGGGTTCACCCCTTCCGCACCCGCTCACCTTCCGCACGCTATCCGGACAATTCCCCGTCGGGCACACGCGTCACAGAGGCCATGCTCTACAGTCGCCCGACAACGGACCTCACCCGATCGGGTGAGACGTCCGCCGACAGTTCGCCCAGCACGGAGGACAGCAGCTGATGGGACGTCATCGACGCGCTACCCGCGCCGCGACCACCACATCCGCTCCCACATCCACCGCCACCGGACGGCACCGCGGCGGCCACCGCAAGCGCGGCGGTGGCGCGCCCGTGCGCTCGGGACTGCTGGGGGCTTCCGCCGCGATGGCCGTCGGAGCCGTCGCCGTGGCGTCCGGGCTGGTGCCCGGCGCGGGCGACGTGTTCGACCTCCGCGACTCCGGCGAGGGCGCCACGAGTGTCCAGGCGGACGGTACACCGGAGATCACGCCGTTCGGCACACCGGACCCCGACGGCCTGCGCGCCGACCACCCGCCGACCAGCCGCGGCCACAGCCGTTCCGCCTCACCATCCCCTGACACCTCCCCGAGCGAGACGCCGGCGGACGGCAAGAGCGACAGCGGCAAGAGCGGCAGCGGCGCCGACAACAACGGCGGCGCACCCGAGAGGCCGGACAAGGGCGACGAGCCGCCCACCCCGTCGGCGACCGACGGCAAGCAGGACGGCAAGCAGGACGGCAAGGCGGGCGGCGACGGCAAGCCGGAGAGCCGGGAGCGCTCCGCGCCCGCGCCGAAGACCAGCCCGGCCGCGCCGCCGGCGCCCACCCCCGTGCCGAGCGCCCCGCCGGCGGCGCCCACCGCGCCCAAGGCGCCGGACGCCTGGAGCAGCGCGGAGTCCCAGGTGCTCAAGCTGGTGAACCAGGAGCGCGCGAAGGCGGGTTGCCAGCCGCTGCGCGCCGACGCCTCGCTCGCCGGGCTCGCCCGCGACTACAGCAGGGACATGGCCCGGCGCGGCTACTTCTCGCACACCGACCCGGACGGCCGCAGCCCCTGGGACCGGGCCAGGGCCCGCGGCATATCCCACATGGGCGGCGAGAACATAGCCCGCGGACAGGCCAACGCGCAGTCGGTGATGGACGCCTGGATGAAGAGCCCGGGGCACCGGGCGAACATCCTCAACTGCGACTTCAAGACCATGGGTGTCGGGGCGCACTTCGCCTCCGGCGGCCCCTGGTGGACGCAGGCCTTCGGCTACTGACCCCGGTCAGCCGGCGGCGAGCGGTCGCCGGACGCGCGGCGGCCGCTGGCAGCGCGGGCAGTAGTAGCTCGACCTGTTCATCCAGGGGCGGCGGCGTATCGGCGTGCCGCAGCGGCGGCAGGGCTCGTCCTCCCTGCCGTAGGCGTCCAGCGACCGGTCGAAGTAGCCGGACTCGCCGTTCACGTTGACGTAGAGGCTGTCGAAGCTGGTGCCGCCGACCGCCAGCGCCTCCCCCATCACCGCCCGGACGTGCGCCAGCAGCTCGCTCACCCGGGGGCGGGTGAGGGCGGCGGTGGGGCGGTCGTAGTGCAGCCCGGTCCGCCACAGCGCCTCGTCGGCGTAGATGTTGCCGACCCCGCTGATCAGCGACTGGTCCAGCAGGGCCCGTTTGACGGTGGTCCGGCGGGCGCGCAGGGCCCGGTGGAAGCCCTCCTCGTCGAACTCGGGGTCCAGCGGGTCGCGGGCGATGTGCGCGACGGCGTCGGGTACCCCGTCCTCGGTGAGCGGGTGCAGGGAGAGGCCGCCGAAAGTGCGCTGGTCGACAAAGCGCAGCTCGGTGTGCAGCTCGTCCTGGAAGCCGACGCGCACCCGCAGGTGCTTCTCGTCCGGCGCGTCGGCCGGTTGCACGAGCAGCTGGCCGCTCATGCCCAGGTGGGCGAGGAGCGCCCAGTCGCCGTCGTCCGACGCCGGCCCGGAGGGTCCGTCGCCCAGCGGCAGCCACAGGTACTTGCCGCGCCGGCGGGCGTCGAGGACGCGCCGTCCGCTCAGCCGGGCCGCGAAGTCGGCGGCGCCGGCGACGTGGCGGCGGACCGCACGCGGGTGCAGCACGGCGACCTCCGCGGTCGTGCGCCCGACGATCCAGCGTTCCAGACCTCGTCGGACGACTTCCACCTCGGGCAGCTCGGGCACGGTGCTCTCCTTGGACCGGTCTGGCGTCAGGTCGTCGGGTGTGGGGGTGTCCGCGCGGGCCCGGCTGTCGGGCCCGCGCAGAGCCGTGGCCCCGGTCGGCGGTTCAGCGCCGGCCGGGGCCACGGTGGGTGGGATCAGCGGGGGGCTTCGGCCGACGCCTCCCGGGGCGTCTCCTCGGCCGCCTTGCGGGCGGCCGCCTCGGCCGCCGCCCGGATCTCCCGCCAGGCGGCCTCCGCCGCCTGCTGTTCTGCTTCCTTCTTGCTGCGGCCGGTGCCGGTGCCGTACGCGACACCACCGACGCGGGCAGCAGCCGTGAAGGTCTTCTCGTGGTCCGGGCCCGTCTCGCTCACCACGTACTCCGGGACGCCGAGGCTCTCGGCCGCGGTGAGTTCCTGGAGGCTCGTCTTCCAGTCCAGGCCCGCGCCCAGGCTGGAGGACTTCTCGATGAGCGGGTCGAACAGTCGGTGGATCAGCTTGTCCGCGGCGTCCAGCCCCTGGTCGAGGTAGACGGCGCCGATGACCGCCTCCAGCGTGTCCGCGAGGATCGACGCCTTGTCCCGGCCGCCGGTGCCCTCCTCGCCCCGGCCGAGCCGGATGAAGGCGCCCAGGTCGAGGCCGCGCGCGACCTCGGCGAGCGCCCGCGAGTTCACCACGGCCGCCCGGAGCTTGGCCAGCTGGCCCTCCGGCAGGTCGGGGTGGTTGCGGTACAGCGTGTCCGTGACGACCAGGCCGAGCACCGAGTCGCCCAGGAACTCCAGGCGCTCGTTGGTCGGCAGGCCGCCGTTCTCGTACGCGAAGCTGCGGTGGGTGAGCGCACGCACCAGAAGGGCGGACTCGAGCTGATACCCGAGCCGCCCTTCCAGGAGCGAGGGGGACGACTCCTTCGCCCCCGCGGACCCCAGATCCGCCGCTGCCGATTCACCCCCGCGTGCGCGGGATGCGGTGTCTGGCGTGCCGGCGTCTGACATGGAGCCTGTCACCCGCCGATCAGACCTCGAGGACCTGACGCTTGTTGTAGGTGCCGCAGCTGGGGCACGCGATGTGCTGCTGCCTCGGCTCCTGGCAACGCTCACACGTCACCAGGGTGGGGACCGCAGCCTTCCACTGCGACCGGCGGTGGCGCGTGTTGCTGCGCGACATCTTCCGCTTCGGAACAGCCACGGCTACTTCTCCTGCTTCTCGTCGGCGTCCTCACGGACGCCTTCATGGTTGTCCTTCTCGCCGTCCCGGATGGTGCCGGCGAGTCCCTGTAGTGCCGCCCAACGGATGTCGACGGCGTCGTCGTGCTGGTGGTCCGGATCGTCCGCGAGCCGGGCACCGCATTCGGTGCACAGCCCGGGGCAGTCCTCCTGGCACACCGGCTGCATCGGCAGTGAGAGCACCACCGCGTCCCGCAGCACCGGTTCGAGGTCGAACAGGTCGCCCTCGAGGAAGAGCATCTCGTCTTCCCCGGAGTCCTCGTCCTCGGCGTCGTCGCCGGTGTCCGCGAAGCGGCTCCGGTCGTCGGCGTCGGGGTAGGAGAACATCTCCTGGAACTCCGCCTCGCACGACTGCTCCAGCGGCTCGAGACACCTTACGCACTCCCCCGACAGGGGCGCGCGGGCGGTACCCGTGACGAGCACGCCTTCCATGACCGACTCCATACGGAGGTCGATCTCCACCGGCGCCCCCTCGGGGACCCCGATGACCTCGATCCCGAGGTCCTTCGGGGCCTCCACCGTGCGGGAGACCCTTTTCAGCGCACCAGGACGCCGCCCCAGCTCACGCGTGTCGAACACGAGAGGGGCACGGTGGTCGAGGGGCGTTTTCAGGGCTTCCTGCTTTCCTGGGAGGGCCTTGCGACGGGATCGACGGTGACCGCTCGGGCGCTGCTCAGGCGCCCGGGAGTCGGACCGCGGCCACGGCATGCGGGAAGACACACCTGGCCGAAGAGACAGAATACTGGACGCCTCCGGATGATCCCAATCCGAGCCCCCGCCACGACGCGCGGGGCGGGGACGTTCCGGGTGCGACCGGCCGGCCGCCGGGGTCAGCGGCCCTGTTCGTAGCGGCGCAGCTGCTCCATGTCGATCATGCTGGTGTCGAACAGGCTGGTCTCGTCCAGCGCGGTCGGCCGGGGCGGCTGCGCGGGCTGCTGGTAGCCGCCGTGCTGCCCGCCGTGGTACTGCCCGTCGTGCCCGCCGCCCTGGTGCCCGCCGTCCTGGTAGCCGCCGGTCTGGTAGGCGCCGGTCTCGTAGCCGCCGTTCTGGTAGCCCGCGGTGTCGGGGGCCGTCTGCGGGTAGCCGTAGCCGCCGGTGGCCTGCGCGGCGGCGGGCTGCTGGTAGCCGTAGCCGTCCGAGGCGGGCGCGGGCTGCTGGTAGCCGGGCTGCCCGTAGCCGTCGGCCGGGTAGGCCTCCTGCGGGTAGCCGCCGGCCGGGTAGCCGTCCTGCGGGTACCCGGTGGAGTCGTTCGAGCCGTAGCCGTCGGCCGGGTAGCCGGTCTGCGCGGCGGGGGCGTAGTCCGGCTGCGCGGGCGGTGCCTGGGG
>NZ_WMLF01000630.1 GCF_014156695.1 Streptomyces durbertensis
GCCGACACCCGCGCTGACCTGCGGTGACGGCGGCCTGCCGACGCGGATGTCAGTGGCCGGGTGCAGACTGGGCGCAACCAAGGACAACGTCGTCCCGGAGGTGATCCGACCATGGCGGACACACTGCTCGCGGTGGGCACACGCAAAGGCCTCTTCCTGTTCACCCGCGGCCCCGACGGCAGCTGGTCCGCGAGCGAGCCGCACTTCGTCGACCAGGCGGTCTACGCGGTCGCGATCGACACCCGGGGCGGCGCCCCGCGGCTGCTGGTCGGCGGGGACAGCGCCCACTGGGGGCCGTCGGTCTTCCACTCCGACGACCTCGGTGCCAGCTGGCAGGAGCCCGGCCGCCCGGCCGCCCGCTTCCCCGAGGACACCGGCCAGTCGCTGGAGCGGGTCTGGCAGCTCACGCCGGGCGGCGCGGACGAGCCGGACGTCGTCTACGCCGGCACCGAGCCCGCCGCGCTGTGGCGTTCCACGGATCGCGGGGAGTCCTTCACCCTCGTCCGCCCCCTGTGGGACCACCCCACCCGGGAGCGGTGGGAGCCCGGCGGGGGCGGACTGGGGCTGCACACCGTCCTGGTGGACCCCCGCGACAGCGGACGGCTGACGGTCGCGGTGTCCACCGGAGGCGTCTACCGCAGCGACGACGGCGGCGCCAGCTGGTCGCCGTCCAACAGCGGCGTCTCGGCGGTGTTCCTGCCCGACCCGGCCCCCGAGTTCGGCCAGTGTGTGCACAAGGTGGCGCGGGACGCCGTCGATCCCGACCGGCTCTTCCTCCAGAACCACTGGGGAGTCTTCCGCAGCGACGACGCCGGAAGCAGCTGGCGGGCGGTGGAGACGGGCCTGCCTTCCACGTTCGGCTTCCCCGTGGTCACCCACCCGACGCGCGGCGACACCGCCTACCTCTTCCCGTTGAACGCCGACTCCGACCGGGTGCCGGCCGAGCGCCGCTGCCGCGTCTACCGCACCCAGGACGCCGGGGCCACCTGGGAGCCGCTCGACCGCGGCCTGCCGGAGGAGCCCCACCACGGCCCGGTGCTGCGCGACGCCATGTGCGCCGACGGCGGCGACCCCGCCGGCCTGTACTTCGGCAACCGCAACGGCGAGCTGTACGCCAGCGCGGACGACGGGGAGTCCTGGCGGCTACTGGCCTCCCATCTCCCGGACGTGCTCTGTGTCCGGGCCGCGACGCTCTGAGCCGACCGGGTGTCACCAACCGTTAGAGTGGGCGCCCGTGGCACCACGACCCTTGCATGAACTCGTCGAAGCAGGTTGGGCCAAGGCGCTGGAGCCGGTGGCCCAGCGCGTCACCGCGATGGGGGACTTCCTCCGGGCGGAGATCGCCGAGGGGAGGACGTACCTCCCCGCCGGCCCGCACGTACTGCGCGCGTTCCAGCAGCCGTTCGCCGACGTGCGCGTGCTGATAGTCGGCCAGGACCCGTACCCCACGCCGGGCCACGCGGTGGGCCTGTCGTTCTCGGTGGCGCCCGAGGTCCGCCCGCTGCCCGGCAGCCTGGAGAACATCTATCGGGAGCTGCACAACGACCTCGGCCTGCCCCGGCCCTCCAACGGCGACCTCACCCCGTGGACGAGGCAGGGCGTGCTGCTGCTCAACCGCGCGCTGACGACGGCGCCGCGCCGGCCGGCGGCGCACCGTGGCAAGGGCTGGGAGGAGGTCACCGAGCAGGCGATCCGGGCCCTCGCCGACCGGGGCACCCCGCTGGTGGCCGTGCTGTGGGGGCGGGACGCCCGCAACCTGCGGCCGCTGCTCTCCGGTGTGCCCGCCGTGGAGTCCGCGCACCCCTCTCCGATGTCCGCCGACCGCGGCTTCTTCGGGTCCCGCCCGTTCAGCCGGGTGAACGAACTACTGGTCGGCCAGGGAGCCGAGCCGATCGACTGGCGTCTGCCGTGACGGCCTGGGTGCTCGGCGCCGACTCCGGGGGCTCCGGACTGCGGGTGGCGTTGGCCGCGGTCGACCCCGAGCACCCGGAACAGGGCGGCACGACCGCACGGGAGCCCACCGCTCCGGTACCGACCGGCACGGTGACGACCGGCACGGTGACGACCGACCCGGTACCGACCGGAGCACACGGCATCTCGGCGGGCGGCCTGGCGGACCGGCTGCTGCCGGCGGCCCGCCGACTGCTGGCGGCAGCCGGCGAGCCCGACGGCGAGGTGGCCGCCGTGTGTGTCGGCGCCGCCGGTATGGCGACCCTGGGCGCTGATCTGCGCGCGGCGCTCCCCGGCGTGCTTCGAGAAGCCCTCGGCGTGGGGCCGCGC
>NZ_WMLF01000631.1 GCF_014156695.1 Streptomyces durbertensis
GTTCACAGGGGCGCCTTCCGCGGGGGGCAAGCCGTGCATAAGCGGAGACTCAGCCGCCCCTGTGAACGTGGACCGCGGAACGAACCCCAACCCCGCCGTCCTCACCGGGAGAGCGAATGGAAGCCGAGACCGCCGCCGTCGACACCACCGGCACCGGGTGCCCGCGCAGCTACCCGTTCCACCGGCCGTCCGCGATCGAGATACCGCCGATCTACCAGGAGCTGCGGACCAGCGAGCCGGTCGCCCGGGTCATGCTGCCCAGCGGCGACATCGGCTACGTCGTCAGCCGCTACGAGGACGCCAAGCTCGTGCTCGCCGACCCCCGCTTCAGCCGGGCCGCCATGGTCGCCGAGGACGCCCCGCAGCTCACCGTGGCGCCGATGCCGCCCGGCAGCCTCTTCTCCACCGACCCGCCCGAGCACAGCCGGCTGCGCAAGCTGGTCATGGGCGAGTTCACCGGCCGCCGCGTACGCGCCCTGGAACCGCGCATCCAGGAGCTGACCGACGCGCTGCTGGACGAGATGGAGAAGAACGAGGGCGGCCCCGTCGACCTCAACGAGATGTTCGCGTTCCCGCTGCCCGTCCAGGTCATCTGCGAACTGCTCGGCGTGCCCTTCGAGGACCGGGAGCAGTTCCGCGCCTGGTCCAACGCCATCGTCTCCCTCACCAACCACACGGCCGAGGAGATGATGACCCAGCGCATCGAGATGGCCGGGTACATCCACGAGCTGATCAACAAGCGGCGCGAGGAGCCCGGGGACGACCTGCTCAGCGCCCTGATCACCGCCCACGACGAGCGGGACGCGCTCGACCAGAGCGAACTCATCATCATGGCGATGACCATCCTCGTCGCCGGCCACGAGACCACCGTGAGCATGATCGGCGCCTGCGTGCTGACCCTGCTCCGCCACCCCGAGCAGCTCGCCCGGGTCATCGAGGAACCCGACGCCGTCAGCGGCTTCGTGAACGAACTGCTGCGGGTCAACCCCATCGGCGACGGCGGACCGCTGCGCATCACGCTGGAGGACGTCGAGATCGCCGGCACCCTCATCCCCAAGGGCAGCGCCGTCATGGCCGCCGTCGCCTCCGCCAACCGCGACCCGGAGGTGTTCGAGGACGGCGAGGAGTTCCGGCCCGACCGCGAGCACAACCCCCACCTCGCCTTCGGCCACGGAATCCACCACTGCCTCGGCGCCGCGCTCGCCGTCGCCGAACTCCGCATCACCATGGCCTCGTTGTTCCGCCGCTTCCCCACGCTGCGACTGGCCTGCGACATCAGCGAGTTGCGCATGAAGACCGGCATGCTCGTCCACGGTCTGGAGAAGCTGCCCGTCACCTGGTGACCGGCGGGCCACGCGCGTACGCCCCCGACACGCGGGCCCGCCCCCTACGCGGGTGGCGCCGGACGATCCCCCGTCCGGCGCCACCCGCGTCCCTCTTCCGCCGCCCTCCCGGGCGGGGCCCCACGCCACCGAACCGGCCCGGGGCTACGCCACCGAACGGACCCGCAGCACCAGCACTCCGCCCACCGCCGTCACCACCGCCACCAGCAGATACAGCCCGCCGTACCCGGCCAGCGCCAGCATCGGCACCGCGAGTGCCGGCGCCAGGATCTGCGGCGCCGCCGTCGCCACCGCGAACAGCCCCAGATCCCGCCCGGTGTCCCGCGCCGACGGCAGCACGCTCGCCACCACCGCCAGATCCACCGCCAGGAACGTGCCGAACCCCACGCCCACCAGCAGCGCCGCACCCAACGCCACCGGCCAGGCCGGGGCCACCGCCATCATCGTCGCGCCCACCGCCATCAGCAGACCGCCGCCGGCGACGAACACCCGCCGTCGACCCACCCGGTCCGACCAGCGGCCCGCGCCCCACGCGGCGGCCATCGCCGACAGGACCGTCACCGCCGTGATCGTCATCGTCGCCCGCTGCGGGTCGGCCACCCGCAACTCGTCGGTCAGGTAGTAGAGCAGGTACTGGGTGATCAGGGCGAAGCCCAGGACGACGAGGAACTTGCTCACCCACGTCCACAGCACGTCCGGCTCCCGCAGCCCCCGCCGCCCGGCCGCCGGCGCCGAGCCCGGTGGCTGCGGCGGCACCACGGCCGCCCGCGAGTCCCGCTCGACGTGCCCGAGCAGGAACGGCACCATCGCCAGCAACACCAGCACCGCACACGCCACATACCCCGCCGACAGGCCCCTCACCAGCTGGTTCACCACCACCGTGCCCAGCAGCGCGCCCAACATCTGCGAGAGCCCCGCCC
>NZ_WMLF01000632.1 GCF_014156695.1 Streptomyces durbertensis
GGCGGACGGGGAAGCCGAAGGCGCGCGGCCCGGCGAGCGCGAGCCCGGCCGGGGTGTGCCACATGGGGGCCGCCGGCACGACCAGGACGTCCACGTGGTCGGCGACCGCGACGCTCTCCAGCGCCACCGGCCACAGCCGTTGCCGGTCCAGCAGGCAGACGACGTCGGGGACGGCGGCGGCGACGGCCCCGTCGATGAGCGCCAGCAGGATCTCGTTCTGCGCCTCCAGCCGCACCACGGGCCCGCCGCCGGCGGGGTCGCTGACGACGATGCTGGTGGGCATGGAGGGGAACGCGCCCGCTCCGCCGGGCGGGTGCGGCAGGTCGACGGCGGTGACCTGCCCGCTGGCCAGCACCCGGGCGCCGACGGTGCGGGCGAGGCCGGCCAGCAGGGAGGCGTGCCGGGTCTCGCGGGTGAGGAGTTCACCGACGCGCATGACCCTGCTGGTCGCCTCCCGGATCGCGACCGCGCGCAGGGCGCCGGCGGTGGTCGGGTACATGGCGCAGACCATCGCGCCGCCGGAGGCGTCCACGACGCCGCGCAGCAGTCGGTCCGCACGCGGGGTGTCGCACTCCAGGACGGTGGTGTCGCCGGTCTGGCTGACCGCGGCCAGCGGTGTGACGGGCAGGCCGCCGAGCGCGTAGGTGGTCTGGTGGATGAGCGGGAGGATGCGGCCCATGCCGTCGCAGTCGACGAGCGGCAGTCCCAGCAGGGCGGCGGTCGCGATGGGGAACAGGGCGTTGGGACCCGCGGAGTTGAGGGCGACGACGGCGTCCAGCCGGTGTCCGGTGCGTTCCTCCAGCGCGCGTACGGCGAGGGCGCCCTCGTCGCCGCCGGGCGGGAGCTCGGTGATCGGGGCGAAGCCGCCGACCAGTCCGACGGCGGCGCAGCGGGTGTGCGGCGGCAGCGCGTCCAACGGCACGAGGGGCACGGGTCCCAGCCGGCGCAGCAGGTCGGTGACGCAGAGGGTGAGGCCGTCGATGCCGCCTCCGCCGGAGCTGAGCAGTTCGTCCCCCGCGACCAGGGCGGGCACGTCGTCGGCGCTGATGTGGTGGACGGCGGTGGCGCCGCCGTGCGGTGCGGGGTTCACCGGGCGACCTCCGCCGAGGTGCGGCTGGCGGCGCGCACCTGGAGCCGGTAGACCCGCAGGTAGCCGGCGGCGGTGGCGGTGGAGCGCACCACGTAGGCGCTGCCGGGTTCGGCGCCGTGCGCGGCCACGAGGCCGAGCGCCCGCTGTTCGGCGTCCCGCTGGTGCTGTTCGAGGCACTTGGGGCCGTCGGTGGGCACCAGGATGTCGACCCAGGCGCTGGGTTCGGTGAGAGCGGCGCCGACGGCGGTGAGGTCGGCCTCGGGGCGGATGTGCTGCGGGCCGTCGGGGCCGGGGTGCGCCAGGGCCTCGGCGACGGCGGCGCCCGCCGGGCTGAGCGCGGCGACGACGTCGCTGGTGTGTCGGCTGCGGGTGGCCAGCAGGGTGGCGGCGGAGGGGGTGTGGACGGGTATCCGGGTGAGGACGGGCTGGGGCAGGCAGGTGCGGATGCCGTTGCCGTCGGTGAGGTCGGTCTCCACGTGCGGCAGCCCGTCGCGCACCTGGCCCATGGTGATCTCGTCGGCGTCGGTGAGCGCGACGACGGCGTCGCTGACCCGGGCGGTGCGGGCGGCGCCGATGAGCGCGGCGGCGATCCGGGCGGCGAGTCCGACGACCGGCGTCCAGCGCAGCCTGCGGCCGGTGACCCGGCCGCCGTCGCCGGTGGCGAACCAGCAGGCGGGGGTGCCGGGAAGGGCTTCCGTGGCCTGCTCGCAGGCGGTGATGACCCGGTCGGCGACCTCGAGCAGCGCCGCGTTGAGCACGGTCGCGGCCTCCCGCTCCAGCAGGCCGAGGCCGCCGCTCTCGTGGGAGAGACACAGTCTCAGGTCGGGTTTTCTGGCGAGGAGTTCGGCGGCGAGGGCGGCCTCGTGCCCGACGCTGGCCGGCGCACCGGTGGCGGTGACGGCGACGGCGCGCACCCCGGCGTCCAGCACCTCACGCGCTCCGCGTCGGACGGCCGCCGGCTCCAGGGCGGCGAGTTCGGTTCCGAACAGGTCGTGGCCGCCCCGTACGACGCCGCGCCAGGAGACCAGGGAGGTGACCAGCGGGGAGGGGTGTCCGCCGCCGGGCGGCGCGGCCGGCGGTCGGGGCACGATCCGTACGGCCGCGACCCGGCGGGCCCGGCCCGGGGTGCCCTCGGGGGCGGTGAGGGCGGCCTGGAGCGGTTCCGAGA
>NZ_WMLF01000633.1 GCF_014156695.1 Streptomyces durbertensis
CCGCTCACCCTCACCGCCCGCGTCACCACCGCCAACCCCTCGCAGGACGCGCCCGCCGCCGAGTGGGAAGGCGTAACGGTGGGAAGCCGACTCCACGTTCCCCGGCTCCGCCTGGGCCCGTCGGCGCGGCTCCTGGTGACCGGACCCAACGGCGCGGGCAAGAGCACCCTGCTGCGGGTCCTCGCCGGCGAGCTCATACCCGACGCGGGCACGGTCCACGTCCCCGGCCGGGTCGGCCACCTCAGACAGGAGGGCACACCGTGGCCGCCCGACCTGACCGTGCTGGACGCCTACACGCACGGCCGCCGCGGCGACCGCGACGAACACGCCGACCGGCTGCTGTCACTCGGCCTGTTCGAGCCGGGCAGCCTGCGGTCCCGGATCGGTGAGCTGTCCTACGGGCAGCGCCGCCGCGTCGAGTTGGCACGACTGGTCGGCGAACCGGTCGACCTGCTGCTGCTCGACGAGCCCACCAACCACCTCTCACCCGGGCTGGTGGAGGAGTTGGAGGCGGCGCTGACCGACTACCCGGGCGCGGTCGTACTCGTCACCCACGACCGCCGCACCCGCGCCCACTTCACCGGCGACCACCTCCAACTCTCCGCAGGCCACGTCACCGCACACCACACCGCACCCACCACCGCCACGGCCGCGCCGGCCGCCGGCTGACGCCGGTCCGTCCCGGGCACGCGCGAGGGGCGCCCACCCCACGGATCGGTGGGCGCCCCTCGGCGCGTTGTGCGCGTCCGCGTGTCAGCGGTACGCGGCGCGGTGTCAGCCGGCCTTCGCCTTCGGCTTGTCCTTCGACTTCTCGGCGGCGGGGGCCGCCGGGGCCGGGCGCGCGGCCTCGTAGAACTCCTCGCGCGGGTTCTCCATCGCGCCGAGGGAGACCACCTCGCGCTTGAGGAACATGCCGAGCGTCCAGTCGGCGAAGACCCGGATCTTGCGGTTCCAGGTCGGCACGGCCATGCCGTGGTAGCCACGGTGCATGTACCAGGCGAGACGGCCCTTGAGCTTGATCTTCATCTTGCCCATGACGATCATCGCGACGCCCTTGTGCAGCCCGAGACCGGCGACGGCACCCTTGTTGGCGTGCTTGTAGTCGGCCTGCGGGAAGCCGCGCAGCGCGGAGATCACGTTGTCGCCGAGCACCTTGGACTGGCGGAGGGCGTGCTGGGCGTTCGGCGGGCACCAGGCGTTCTCGTTGCCCGCGGCGCGACCGACGAGGTCGGGCACCTGGGCGTTGTCGCCAGCGGCCCAGATGTAGTCGGTGCCCTTGACCTGGAGCGTGGGGTCGACGTCGACGTGGCCGCGGGGGCCGAGCGGCAGACCGTAGCGGGAGAGCACCGGGTTGGGCTTGACGCCGGCGGTCCACACGATCGTGTTGGAGTCCACCTCGAGGCCGTTCTTGAGCACCACGTGGCCGTCGACGCAGGAGTCCATGGAGGTCTGGAGGTAGACCTCGATGCCGCGCTTCTTGAGGTGTTCCAGGCCCCACGTGCCGAGCTGCGGGCCGACCTCGGGAAGGATCTTGTCGGCCGCGTCGACGAGGATGAACCGCATGTCGTCACGGCTGACGTTGGGGTAGTACTTGGCCGCGTCGCGGGCCAGGTCCTCGACCTCGCCGATGGTCTCCGCACCGGCGAAGCCACCGCCGACGAAGACGAAGGTCAGCGCGCGGCGGCGGGCCGCCTCGTCCTTCGTGGAGTCGGCCTTGTCCAGCTGCTCCAGGACGTGGTTGCGCAGGCCGATGGCCTCCTCGACACCCTTCATGCCGATGCCCTGCTCGGCGAGGCCGGGGATCGGGAAGGTGCGGGAGACGGCGCCGAGCGCGACGACGAGGTAGTCGAACGGCAGCTCGTAGGCGTCGCCGACGAGCGGGGTGATCGTCGCGACCTTGCGGTCCTGGTCGATCGTGGTGACCCGCCCCGTCAGCACCTCGGCCTTCGGCAGCACCCGCCGCAGCGGGACCACGACGTGGCGCGGGGAGATGGAGCCAGCGGCCGCCTCGGGGAGGAAGGGCTGGTACGTCATGTACGAGCGCGGGTCGACGACGGTCACGGTCGCCTCGCCGTAACGCATCTTCTTGAGGATGCGGCGAGCTGCGTACAGACCGACGTACCCGCCACCTACTACGAGGATTCGAGGACGCTCCGTGGTGCTCATGGTTTCGAGTATCCCCCCTCCCCCAGGGGGGTGCTCGTGAGCCCCTTCACAAGGAACCTCCGCACCTCTGTTACAC
>NZ_WMLF01000634.1 GCF_014156695.1 Streptomyces durbertensis
GTACCGGCTGGGCGGGGCGTCCGACCGGTACCGGCGGTGGTGGGCGCGCTCGGCCGCAGTAGTCGGCGGCCCCAGCGAAGTAGCGTGCGTCCCAGCGCCCGGCGCGCCGCCCCCCTCACCGCCACTCTCCCGGCACCGCCCGGTACGAGCGGCGGACGGTCTCCCGGTAGCTGAGATGGTGGGGGTGCTCCCGCAGGTGGGCGGTGATCCACGCCGCCGACTCCTCCGGTCTCTCGCAGGTCGGCCCGCGCTGGCCGCAGACGGCGCAGCGCATCGCGAAGGTCATCGGTTCGGCGTCGGGCTCACGGTCCGGCCCGATGCCGTACTCCCGGAAACGGTACGTCGCTCGGACCACTTCGCCAGCTCCTCCAGATGCGCGCGGACCTCGGTCCGCAGTTTCTCGACTCGACAGGACAGTTCCTCGGCGACGGCGGGTTGCTTCGCGGAAGGCCGCGTTTTGTCCGTCGTCTCGACAGGGCGGTTCACGCCTCGCCTCCCGTTGGGCGAGGGCAGAGCTCCGCGTGGCGCCGCAGCAGCACGACGCAGTCCGTGACCTGCGACCAGTCCAGATGAACGGCGGCCCGGCGGCGTTCCGCGTGAAGCCGCGCGCACTCCTCACACTGCTGGTCGGTCCGGGTGGCCGCCGCGCTGGCGGCCTTCCTGTTGCTTGACGACATCGCTGACGCTTTCGACCCGGCGGGCATGGACCCGAGGTGAAATCACTGTCCGTACCCCAAGGATTGCCCTACGCACGTAGCATCTGAAAGGGATTCAAATCCCTAGTCTGATCTCGGGAGAACGAGGGGGCTTCATGGCCCGACCACCACGTGAGCTGACCCCGGAGCGCAGCATCCGTCATCTCTTCGGCGCGGAGATGCGCCGGTACCGAGAAGCTGCCGGCATGAGCCTGGAGAGGCTGGCCGAGATCGTGCGGTCCAGCCGCAGCAATCTGTCCCGCATCGAGACGGCGGAGCAGATGATCCCGCCTGAGCTGCCGGCTCAGCTCGACGCCGCGTTCAACACGGATGGCCATTTCCAGCGCTTGTATCCGCTCGCCCGTCGTGAGGCCCACCCGGACAAGTACCGGCGTCGCATGGAACTGGAGGAACGAGCCTGTGTCATCTCCTACTACGCGGGCCAGATCGTGCCGGGGCTCCTCCAGACGGAGGAGTATGCGCGAGCGCTCCTTCGTGTAGGTGACCCAACCGCGACCCAGGACGAGCTTGAGGCGAAGGTGGCTGCACGCATCGGTCGCCAACGTTTGCTCACTGCCGATCCCCGCCCCCACCTGACCGCCGTGCTGGACGAGTCCGCTCTCTGCCGACCGGTCGGAGGTGCGGGTGTGATGGCCACGCAGCTTGAGCTCTTGGCGGCGAGCGTGGACACCTCTCACTGCCTGATCCAGGTCCTGCCCTACGGGCACGGCGAGCATGCCCTGATGGGTGGCATGCTGAGCATCCTGGAACTGAGGGACGGAACGTCTGTCGCCTACGAGGAGAGCATCCGCAACGGTCATCTTCTGGAGACCGACGTCGATGTGGCGAGCTACAGGCGGGCATACGATCGAGTCCGGGCATACGCCTTGTCGCCGACCGACTCGGCGGCGCTCATGCACGACGTCAGAAGAAGGCTCTCCCAATGAACGGGCACGCAGAACTCAGCGCCATCGAGTGGGTCAAATCCAGCTACAGCAACACTGACGGTGGCGACTGCGTCGAGTGGGCGCCCTCGATCGTCACCTGCGGGGTCGTAGTCGTGCGGGACAGCAAGAGCCCTGAGGGCCCTCATCTGCTCTTCGGACCCCGCACCTGGTCCAGCTTCGTCGCAAGTCTCCGCTGAATGGCGGCTGTTGAAAGCCCGGATGGCCTCCCTACGCGCGCTTGCATCGGGGTTTTCCCGAGGGCTTGGTCGGGACATCGCTCCGACCTCGCGGAGGAGCATCGTGCGAGCCGTGACCAGGGGGCACACCTCGCCGTCCCTTTCCGCGCCCCGGCATTGTTGCCGACGTGCCGGGGCCGATGGCTGCCGGTGCGGCCGCCGGTTGCAGGCAGTGCTGAACTGGCCGAGTGACGGCAACCGGTGGGGGCCGTGACCTCCACGAAAAGACCGCGGAACGCGGGTCGTTAAACGGCCACGGTGGTGCGTTGGTGGGCCTCGCGCCAGGCGGTGGTGACGGCTTGGTGGGCGGTGGTGGTCGCCGTGGTGGGGTCGGTGGCCAGGTGGAGGGGGGCGCCTATGTGG
>NZ_WMLF01000635.1 GCF_014156695.1 Streptomyces durbertensis
GGAGGTAGGTAGGCGGAGGGGTCGGCGGGCGTGCCGTCGTAGCACTCCAGGCACATCCCGAGGGTCTTGGCGGGAGGCAGTGGAGTCTCGACCTCGCGTCCCACGCCGCTCCCCCTCACGGGCACACCAGGTCATAGCGGAACACACCAACTCGTCTGCAACACCACACGTGACGGGGCCGGTGGCGTGGGTAGCCTCCAGCCCTCCGGGGGGCACCGCCCGGACGGAACCGACAGGCCGACGCCAGGGAGACCACGACGTGCTTCGCAGGGACCGCGAAGCACACGGCCTCTCACCGCCCGGGGAGGTCGGTGGCGCGGCCGAGGAGCTCGGAGAGGTTGGAGCCGGAGGAGAGGGGCTCTGTGAGGGCTGTGGTGGTGATCGGCTGGAAGTCGGCGATCTGGGTGCCGACGCCGTTGTCCAGGGGGTCGACGCCGGTCTTGGCGAGCGGGTGCAGCTGGAGGTTGGTGAACGGCGCGACGGCGTGGCCCACGGAACCGACCGGGTCGTCGACGATCGCCGCCTGGGCGGCCCCGGCGGCGGAGAGTGCCATGCCGGCCGCGGCGGACAGGGTGACACCGGCGCGCAGCAGGCGCGGCGCGGTGGGGCGGGCGTGACGGGGGCGCGAGGCCATGCGGAATGCCACCTTCGGGGTCGGACGCGGCGCCACGCGTGGCGGCGCCGGATGGTCAGCGGTCGCCAACGGAGCGTAGTCGAGGGGGGAGTTTCTTCACATTCCATGTCCCTGGTGGTCACCCGGACGAAGGAATGCGCGACAATGCTGTTCCGTGACCGTCTCCGCTCGCGTGATCCTGCTGACCGGCCCCTCCGGCTCCGGAAAGTCCTCCCTCGCCGCCCGCACCGGGCTACCGGTGCTCCGGCTCGACGACTTCTACAAGGACGCGGGCGACCCGTCGCTGCCGCTCCTCCCCGACGGGTCGACCGACTGGGACCACGTCGACTCCTGGGACGCCGACGCCGCCGTCGCGGCGATCACCGAACTCTGCGCCGAGGGAAGGACGTTCGCCCCGGTCTACGACATCTCCACGTCCGCGCGTGCGGGCGGCTGCGAGGTGCGGCTCGACGGTGCGCCGGTGTTCCTCGCGGAGGGGATCTTCGCGGCGGACATCGCCGGGCGCTGCGCGGATGCCGGGCTGCTGGCGGACGCGCTCTGCCTGCGCGGACGTCCCTCGACGACGTTCCGCAGGCGGTTGGTGCGGGATCTGCGGGAGGGGCGGAAGTCGCTGCCGGTGCTGGTGCGTCGCGGCTGGCGGCTGATGCGCGCCGAGCCGGGCATCGTGCGACGGCACGCGGCGCTGGGCGCGCGGCCGTGCCGCAAGCAGGAGGCGCTGGCGGCGATCGCCGCCGCCGGGCGGACCGGCGGCCGCACCCCCAGCGTGGTCTGAGCGCCCGCGCCGGGCGGTCTGACGGCCCACACGGGGCCGGGAACGCGGAGGAGGCGTGGACCCGACCAGACCCCCCGGCCGGCCGCGTCCACGCCTCGTTTCCCCTGTCCCCTTTTCCATCCCCTCGGGTTTCCCCGCTTTGCCGCTCTCCCCTTCAGCGGCTGGCACCGCTCCCCCCATGGAGCGGCCCCCGGCTTCGCCGGACCGGTCAGGCGACCAGTTCGCCGAAGCACTCCTGCTGGTCCCGGCCGAAGGCCAGTACCTCGTCGTCGCGCAGTCGCCGCAGCGACCGCCAGATCCCGCTCTTCACGGTGCCGACGCTGATGCCCAGGATGTCGGCGATCTCCGGGTCGGTGCGGCCCTCGTAGTAGCGCAGGACGAGCATCGTCCGCTGCGGTTCGGGCAGCCGGGCCAGGGCCTGCCACAGGACGGTGCGCAGTTCGGTGCCGCGCATCGCGTCGCTCTGGCCGGTGGCCGGCGGCTCGGGCAGTTCCTCGGTCGGGTACTCGTTGAGCTTGCGGCGGCGCCACGCGCTGATGTGCAGGTTTGTCATGGTGCGCCGCAGGTAGCCGCCGACGGCGGCCTTGTCGCTGATCCGGTCCCAGGCCCTGTAGGTGGAGAACAGCGCGTTCTGCAGCAGGTCCTCCGCCTCGAAGCGGTCGCCGGTCAGGTGGTAGGCGGTGGCGTACAGGGAGGCGCGGCGCTCGCGGACGTAGGCGACGAACTCCGCCTCCGACACGCCCTGCTGCCGCTCTCCCGTTGCCTCCCTGTCAACGCCTTCGCCCTGGCGGCCCACCCGGGCCGCCGTTTCCCCCGGATTCCCCC
>NZ_WMLF01000636.1 GCF_014156695.1 Streptomyces durbertensis
GTCGTCTCGCGCGTCTTCTCCATGCCGGTGTTCCTCTCCGGGCCGAGCCGATTGGTGGTGCTCCTTGGACACGGTTTGGATCGGTCCAAGCTGATGTCGGGCCAGCCTTTCGTCCGACCGGAACCCTGTCAACACCTTTGACACCCGCGTTCCCGGGTGTCAGAGTGCCAAAACGGGGAATGGATCGGTCCAACACGCGGAGGGTGGATGATGTCGATGGGCGCGGCGGGCTCGTCCGGGGGCAAGCCGACCATCCGTACCGTCGCCGAGCGCGCCGGGGTGTCCAAGTCGCTCGTCTCGCTGGTACTGCGTGGCTCCGACCAGGTCCGGCCGGAGAAGCGCGAGGCGGTCCTCACCGCCGTACGGGAGCTCGGCTACCGGCCGAACGCGGCGGCGCGCAGCCTCAGCGAGCAGCGCACCCGCACGGTCGGCGTGCTCCTGAACGATCTGCGCAACCCGTGGTTCGTCGACCTCCTGGACGGCCTGAACTCCCTGCTGCACGACAACGGACTGCGGATGCTGCTCGGGGACGCCAGGCTCAACCGCCGCCTCGGCCAGGACCTCGCCAGCCCCTTCCTCGACCTCCAGGTGGACGGGCTGGTCGCCGTCGGAACCCTGCCGGACCCGGTGTCGCTCGCCCGGGCGGCCGAGCGCATACCGGTGGTCGTGGCGGGCAGCCGGGAGCCCGCGCTGCCCGGCGTCGACGTCGTCGCGGGCGACGACACGCTCGGCGCGCGGCTGGCCACCGAACACCTCCTCGCCCTCGGCCATCGCCGCATCGCGCACGTCAGTGGCCACGGCGCCGTCGGCGAGCTGCGGCGGCGCAGCTTCGAGGCCACGATGGCCGCGCACGGTCTCGCCGGTGACGCGCTCGTCGAACCGGGCGACCTCACCGAGGAGGGCGGCTACCGCGCCGCCGTGCGACTGCTCGGCCGGCCCGACCGCCCCACCGCCGTGTTCGCCGTGAACGACATGACCTCCGTCGGCGTCGTCTCCGCCGCCGAGGAGTCGGGGCTGCGGGTGCCGAGTGCACTGTCCGTGGTGGGCTACGACAACACCAGCATCTCGCAGCTCCGCCACGTCTGGCTGACGACTGTGGACAACGCGGGCCACGACGTCGGCAGACGCGCCGCCCGCTGCCTCCTCGACCGGTTCGACCGACCGACCCGCCCCGCCGAACTCCAGCTGACGACCCCCACGTTGGAGGTGCGCGGCACCACGGCCCCGCCGCCGGTGTGAGGTCCGGGGATGCCGAGGGGACGCCGGTGTCTACAGGCCGGCTTCGGTGGCGGTGGGGAAGGAGGGTTGGGCGCCTTCGCGGGTGACGGCGAGCGCGCCCACCCGGCAGGCGGCCGCGGCGGCCGCGGGGAGGGGGTCGCCGGCGCCCAGGCGCCAGGCGAGGGCGGCGGCGAAGGCGTCGCCCGCGCCGGTGGTGTCGACCGCGCGTACCGGCACGGCCGGCACGTGCGCGCTCTCCCCGTCGGCTTCCGCGACGAGTGCGCCACGGCCGCCCAGGGTGATCACCACCGAGCGGGGTCCGAGCGCGAGCAGTGCCCGCGCCTGGTGCTCCACCGAGGCGGGCACCGGGTCGCGGGCGCCGGAGAGGACGGCCCGCGCCTCGTGCTCGTTGACCACCAGCGGGTCGCAGGCCGCGAGGACCTCGGGCGGCAGGGGCGCCGGCGGCGAGGCGTTCAGGACAAAGCGGCCGGCCGGGGGTAGCCGCCGTACCACCTCCGCGACCGTCTCCAGGGGGATCTCCAGCTGCGCGGACACCACCCTCGCGGTGGCGAGCAGCGGCTCGGCGGCGTTGATGTCCGACGGCGAGAGCCGGGCGTTCGCGCCGGGGGAGACGACGATGCCGTTGTCCCCCGAGGCATCCACCGTGATCATCGCGACCCCGGTGGGCCCGCCGCCGGTCAGCACGCCCGAGACGTCGACGCCCGCCGCGCGCTGGGCGTCGAGCAGCAGCCGGCCGTGCGCGTCGTCGCCGACCCGGGCCAGCAGGGCCGTCCGGGCGCCGAGCCGGGCGGCGGCCACGGCCTGGTTCGCGCCCTTGCCACCCGGGTGTACGGCCAGGTCCGAGCCCAGCACCGTCTCTCCGGCGGCCGGCCGCCGCTCCACGCCCACCACGAGGTCGGCGTTGGCCGACCCGACCACCAGCAGATCCCACACCGTCCCGCGTCCTTTCCGGAGCACCGCCAGCACCGCACCCCCCGCACCCCCGCCCTC
>NZ_WMLF01000637.1 GCF_014156695.1 Streptomyces durbertensis
CGAGGGGGCGGGGGATTCCGTACGGCGGCCGTGGCCGAGTTCCGCGACACCGCCGAGAAAAACCCGTGCTGGGCACGTGGGGTGGGTGGTCGGGGGTTTTTTCGACGGCGTCGCTCCACTCGTCCCCTCGCTCCGCTGCCGGGTGCACGTGGCGGCGGCAGTACGCCTCACTCTCGGCGACCCCCGTCCGGCCCATCACGGCGGGCGCCGCCCCCCGGCCCGTGCCCACGATGAGGACACACCGACCGCCAGCGCCCGCCGGGAGCCAGCCGTGTATCTCAGCCCTGACCAACTGCGCCGCTGCACCGTCGCCGTCGACCTCGGGGCCGCCCGGACCCGGGTCCACATCAAGGGGTCCGGGCTCGTCGTCGACGAACCCTCGATCGTCGCCGTGAACGTCCACAGCGGCGTGCTGATCGCCGTGGGATCGCCCGCCGAGAGGATGGCCGGCCGCACGCCCGCCCACATCAGGGTCGTCCGGCCGATCAACCACGGCACGGTCGTCGACATCCAGATGGCCCGTCGGATGCTGCGGGCCATGGTCGGCGAACGGGTCAGCCGCTCGTGGCGGCTGAACCCCCGGCTGCGGGTCGCCGTCTGCGTCCCGCACGACGCCGACCCGCTGGCCCGCCGCGCGGCGATCGAGACGATGACGGGCGTCGGCGCCCGCCGCGTCCTGCTCGTCGACACCCTGCTGGCGGCCGGCATCGGCTGCGGCCTGCCGGTGGAGGAGCCGGAGGCGGCGCTGGTCGTGCTGTGCGGGGCGGCGGCGACGCAGGTCGCGGTGCTCTCGCTCGGTTCGATCGTGGCCGCCGCGAAGGTCCCGGTGGGTGGCGAGACCATCGAGCAGGCCATCGCGCTGCACCTGCGCAACCGCCACGAACTGACGCTGCCCAGCCAGGCCGTCCGCGCCCTGCGGCTGAACGTCGCCGACGTCGGCGACGACACGCCGCCGGAGACCGTGGTGCACGGCCGGGACGTCGCCACGGGGCTCGCCCGCACGGTCCAGGTCAACCCGGAGGAGGTGCGGGCGGCGATGCAGTCGCCGCTCACCGGCCTGGTCGACGCGATCCGCAGCGTCCTGCACCGATGCCCGCCGGACCTGGTCGCCGACCTCGCCGACCGGGGCATCATGCTCGCCGGCGGCAGCGCCCTCCTGCCGGGCCTGGACGAACGCCTCCACCAGGCCACCGGCATGCCGGTGAGCATCGCCCAGAACCCCGCCACCGGCGCCATCACCGGCCTCGCCGCCCTCATCGAAGGCAAGGTCCGCCCCCTCAACATGGACACCCTCCCGCTGTGAGGCCGGCGCCGCGCGCCGCATCTCAACCCCGGCGCGCGGCCCCCTCGGGCCAGACGACGTCGACCGGGAGTCCGGCTTCACCGGCGCCGACGACAAAGTCCCCGGTGCCGCCCCTGCCGGTCGGGGGCCTGCCGTCCCAGACGGCGACCAGGCGGTCGGCGCGACGCAGCAGTTCGCCGTTGGCGGCCTCGTACGCCTCACCCGTCGCCGTCTCGCGTGGCATCACGAGGACCTCCGAGGCGGCGGCGGTCAGCCGATCGAAGACGGCGGCGTGTTCGGGCTTCACCCTGCGCTCCCGGTAGTCCTTCGACGGGACGACCACGACCAGCCGCCCGCCGGCCTCCAGCACGGCTTCGGCGAAGAGGCTGTCCGCGCCCTTGGCGATGCACGACAGCCCCACCAGGCCGTCCGACGCATACGGCGCGAGAAGCGCGCCGAGTTCGGCGCGGACCAGGCGGACCGCACCGCCGGTGAGGCGCTGTCGGCCACGGTATAGGGAGTAGAGCCTGCTGACCCGGTCACGGACTCGGCCGGAATGCGTCAACTCGGCTACTTCCAGCGCCCGGTGGGTCAGCGAGACCGCGCCCGGGACATCTCCGAGGAGGAAGTGGCACTCGGCGCCCATGCTGATGTCCGCGCTGTCGTGGCGGGGAGAGTGGGCGGTGAGCGGCGGGGAGCGCGACGACGGCGGCACGAACCCGCGACGCCGGGGCGTGTACCTCGCGCCGTGCTGCCGTGTGGCCACCGACCGGCCGGAGCACGCCTGCCCGCACGCATCGTGTCGCGGGACGGTGCGGGTGGGGGCCGGTGGCGGCAAGTTCGTCGCGCAGCGCTGCGACTGCCGGTGCCACCGCTGCCCGACGGACGTGCGGGCCCCCGACGGCTGAGCCTCGCGGCCAGCAGCGAGGCGGGGTCAGACGTGGGT
>NZ_WMLF01000638.1 GCF_014156695.1 Streptomyces durbertensis
AGCTGTGGGGCGGCGGCCCCGCCACGTGGACAGCCCTCCTCACCTCGCTCTTTGTGCACGCCGGCTGGCTGCACCTGCTCGCCAACCTGCTCTTCCTGCTGCTGTTCGGCCCGTGGGTGGAGCGCCGGGTGGGCGGGCTGCCGTTCCTGCTGGGCTGCCTGACCGTCGGGGCGGCGACCGCGCTGGGGCATGCCGCGCTGCACCCGGACTCCCCGGACGTCCTGGTCGGGGCGTCGGGAACGGTCGCCGGAGTGCTGGGCGCCTTCCTCCTGTTCTTCCCCCGGGCCCGGATCACCGCCCTCTACCCGGCGCTGCTGTTCCTGCCGCTGCGGCTGCCGGCCTGGCTGGCGCTGGGCTGCTGGGCCGTCACGCAGTGGCTCGCCGCCCGGGGCGCGGACACCAGCCCGGGCGAGGCGGACACCGTCGTCCTCGCCCACCAGGCCCATCTGCTGGCCTTCGGACTCGGCCTGCTGCTCGCCCGGCTCCACCACCGCCGGGCCCGGACGACGCCACCCCGGGACGCGGCCGCCACCGGGAAGGCGCGGGGTGGGGTGCCTGGGAACGGGGCACTAGAGTGAGCCGCTGGAGTCCCGCCAGCTCAGGCGACCGAGGGAACCGAGGGACCGAGGGAGAAACGCCAAGTGATCACTTCGATCGTGCTCATCAAGACCAGCACCGACCGCATCCCCGAGATCGCCGAGCAGATCGCCGCGCTGGAGGGGGTCAGCGAGGTCTACTCGGTCACCGGCGCGCACGACCTGATCGCCATGGTCCGGGTCGCCCGGCACGACGACCTCGCCGACGTCATCCCCGGCCGCATCAGCAAGGTGCCCGGTGTGCTCTCCACCGAGACGCACATCGCCTTCCGCACCTACAGCCAGCACGACCTCGAAGCGGCGTTTGCCATCGGCCTGGACGCCTGAGCCCTCCCCCGTCAGCAGTCGCCGCCGGGGCGCCTCCCGACCAGTTCGCGCACCGCGCCGACAAACCGGTCCACGTGCTCGTCGGGCGTGCCCACACCGAAGCTCACCCGCACGGCGTCCAGTTCACCGCCGCCGCACTCCCCGGTGCCGCCGGGCGCCGCGCCGAGCAGCACGCGCAGCAGCGGGTGCGCGCAGAACAGGCCGGCCCGCACCCCGATGGCCCACTCGGCGGAGAGGGCCTCCGCCAGCCGGGCGCTGCTCCACCCGTCGACGACGAACGACACCACTCCCACCCGCTCGGCGTCCGGTCCGAACAGGGACAGGACCCGCACCCCGGGCAGGTCGGCGAGACCTCGGCGCAGCCGGGCAAGCAGCGTCCGCTCGCGGGCCGCGATCCGGTCGAAGCCGACGTCCGCCAGCGCGCGGCAGGCCGAGGCGAGCGCGTAGGCGCCGATGACGTTGGGCGAGCCGGCCTCGTGGCGGGCCGCGCTCTCCTGCCACCGGACGTCGAGGCCGCCGTCCGGGCGTCGCTCCACGCGCCGGCTGGCGCCACCGCCCGCCAGATACGGTTCGGCCGCGCGCAGCCAGTCGGCGCGTCCGGCCAACACCCCGGCGCCGAAGGGCGCGTAGAGCTTGTGACCGGAGAAGGCCACCCAGTCCACGCCGAGCCGGCCGACGTCCACCCGGTGGTGCGGCACGAGTTGGGCGGCGTCCAGCACGACCCGTGCGCCGTGCCGGTGCGCCACCTCGGTCAGCTCGGCCACCGGCCACAGCTCGCCGGTCACGTTCGAGGCGCCGGTGACGCACAGCAGCCGGGGGCCTTCGGCCGGCGCCTTCGCGAGGGCGCGGTCCAGCAGTGCGACCGCGTGCGCGGGGCTGTCCGGGGCGTCCAGGACCACCGTGTGGTGGTCGCGCCAGGGCAGCAGCGAGGCGTGGTGCTCGGTCTCGAAGACGAAGACCCGGGTTCCCGCCGGGAGGGCGTGGGCGAGCAGGTTCAGGGAGTCGGTGGTGGAGCGGGTGAAGACCACCTGGCGGTCGGGGTCGGCGCTGTCGATCCCGAGGAAGTCGGCGACGGTGGCCCGGCTCTGCTCGAACAGTTCGGTGGACAGCCGGGACAGGTGGCCGGCGCCGCGGTGCACGCTGCCGTAGTAGGGCGCGTAGGCGGCGACGTCCTCCCAGACCCGGACCAGGGCGGGCGCGCTGGCCGCCTGGTCCAGTGCGGCGTAGGCGCGTTCGCCGCCGGCGGCGACCGGCACCCGCACGTCGGTGCCGAGTACCGGCAGCAGCGGCCCGTCCGGGAG
>NZ_WMLF01000639.1 GCF_014156695.1 Streptomyces durbertensis
CCCTCACCCCGCCCACCGGGCGCGGCGGCGGCCCGCGCTACGTCGACCTGGTACCACAGCCCGACCTCGGCGAAGTGTGGTGCGTCCGCGAGGAGTTCACCGGCGAACGACCCACCGACGTGCAACGTGCGCTGGTCGCCGTCCCGCTCGACGGCTCCGCCGCCCACGAACCCGGAGCGGTAAGGGAGTTGGTCGTCGACGGTCGCTTCCTCGCCGGGCCCCGGCGCTCCCCGGACGGCCGGCACCTGCTGTGGCTCACCTGGGACCACCCCCGCATGCCGTGGGAGAGCACCCTGCTGCGGGTCGCCGAACTCGGCACCGACGGCCCCCTTGCCACCGTCGGGGCGCCGCGCACGCTGCTCGGCGGGCCGTCCGAGTCCGTCGCGCAGGCCGACTGGGCCGTCGACGGCACCCTCCTGGCCGTCAGCGACCGCACCGGCTGGTGGAACCCCCACCGGGTCCCGCTGGACGGAGGGCCACCGGTCAACCTCTGTCCGCGGGAGGAGGAGTTCGCCGACGCGCTCTGGAAGCCGGGCCAACGCTGGTTCGCCCCGCTGCAGGACGGCCTGCTGGCCGTCCTGCACGGCCGCGGCGCGGCCCGCCTGGGAGTGCTCGACCCCTCCGGCGGCGACCTCGTCGACGCGCCCGGCCCCTGGACCGAGTGGGCACCGGCGCTCGCCGTCGTCGGCGACCGGGTCCTCGGCATCGCGGCGAGCCCGCACAGCGGCCCGGAGATCGTCGAACTGGACACCGCCACCGGGCACACCCGGGTGGTCGCCGAGGAGCACCGCGACGTCGTGGACCCCGCCCACTACCCGAACCCGCGACCCCGCACCTTCACCGGCCCCGACGGCCGTGCCGTGCACGCCCACGTCCACCCGCCGCACCACCCGCGCCACGCCGCCGCGGACGAGGAGGCGCCCCCGTACGTGGTGTGGGCGCACGGCGGCCCCACTGGACGGGCTCCCGCGGTGCTCGACCTGGAGATCGCCTACTTCACCTCACGCGGCATCGGCGTCGTCCAGGTCGACTACGCCGGCTCGACCGGCTACGGCCGCGCCTACCGGGAACGGCTGCGCGGCCAGTGGGGCGTGGCGGACGTCGAGGACTGCGCGGCGGTGGCCAGGGCCCTGGCAGACGAGGGCCTCGCCGACCGCGACCGGCTGGCGATCCGCGGCGGCAGCGCCGGCGGCTGGACGGCGGCCTGCTCCCTGGTCTCGCCGGCCACCGAGGGCCTCTACGCGGGCGCCGTGATCAGCTATCCGGTGCTCGACCCGACAACTTTCGCGGAGGTCACCCACGACCTGGAGTCCCACTACCTCACGTCGCTGATCGGGCCACCCGACACGGCGGCCGCACGCTACCGGGACCGTTCGCCGGTGCTGCGGGCCGACCGGGTCCGGGTGCCGTTCCTGCTGCTCCAGGGCCTGGACGACGCGGTCTGCCCGCCCGCGCAGTGCGAGCTCTTCCTCGACGCGCTCGACCGGGGGCGGGCACCGCACGCGTACCTGACCTTCGAGGGCGAGGGCCACGGATTCCGCCGGCAGGACACCGTCGTCCGCGCGATGGAGGCCGAACTCGCCCTGTACCGGCAGGTGTTCGGCATCACACGCGGAAGCTGACAAGGGTGGGGCCCGCCGCCGTCGGACGGCAGGGTGGGGCCCGCCGCCGGCGGGACATCGTTCGCGGGCCGGCGACGGGCCCAGGGGGTGAGGCGTGCGACGGTCGGGACCGCGGCCCCGGCGGGCTCAGCGGGACTGCGAGTAGACGCTCTCCACGAAGGCCGCGATCTGGTCGTCCGACAGGTGGTGCGCCAGGTCCGCCTCGCTGATCATGCCCACCAGCCGCTTGTTCTCGATGACCGGCAGCCGCTTGATCTGGTGGCTGCGCATCTCCTCCAGGACCTCACTGACGTCCGCGCCCGCGTCGATCCAGCGAGGCGTGCCCGCGCACAGCTCCTCGCAGGTCGTGTTGGCGGGGTCATGGCCCTCGGCGACGCACTTGACCACGATGTCGCGGTCCGTGATGATCCCGCACAGGCGCTCGTCGGCGTCACTCACCGGTAGGGCGCCCACGTCGAGGTCCCGCATCAGCTGGGCGGCTCGGTCGAGGGTCTCGGTTGCCGGAATCCACTGCGCACCGGGGTGCATGATGTCCTTGGCCGTGGTCATGTCATACCTCCAAATGCCGCGAGGGACGGCGCGCGGCGTTTCCATCGTC
>NZ_WMLF01000064.1 GCF_014156695.1 Streptomyces durbertensis
TCCTTGACGACCTGCGCGCCGGGAGCTGAGGGCCCGGCAGGGGCCGGTGGCACACTCACCGGCATGAGTGTGTTGATCGTCGACGACGAGCCGGCGGTGCGGGACGCGCTGCGGCGCGGCCTCGGCTTCGAGGGCTACGAGGTGGATGTCGCGGTGGACGGCGTGGACGCGCTGGCCCGGGTCGCCGCCGGCCCGGAGCCGGAGCTGATCGTCCTGGACGTGCAGATGCCCCGGACGGACGGGCTGACAGTCGCCCGTCGGCTGCGCGCGGAGGGGCGCAGGGTGCCGATCCTGATGCTCACGGCCCGGGACACCGTGGGCGACCGGGTCACCGGGCTGGACGCCGGCGCCGACGACTACCTCGTGAAGCCGTTCGAGCTGGACGAACTCCTGGCGCGGGTAAGGGCTTTGCTGCGGCGCAGCGGGTACGAGCGCGGGGGTGGTGCCGAAGGTTCCGCCGAGGCGGACGCGCTGGTGTTCGCGGACCTGCGGATGAACCAGGCGACGCGGGAGGTGACGCGCGGCGGACGGCCGCTGGAGCTGACCCGCACCGAGTTCACCCTGCTGGAGCTGCTGCTCACCCATCCGAGGCAGGTGCTCACCCGGCAGCAGATCCTGCACGCGGTGTGGGGCTTCGACCACGAGCCGTCCTCCAACTCGCTGGACGTGTACGTGATGTACCTGCGGCGGAAGACGGAGGCGGGCGGGGAGCCCCGGTTGGTGCAGACCGTGCGCGGGGTCGGCTACGTGCTGCGTGAGCCGCCGAGCGGACCGGGCGCCGCGTGAGGGCCGGGGACGCGACGAGGGCCGGGGACGCGACGACGGGCGGCGGTCGCTCGGGCGGCGGCCGGGTGGGGCGGCTGCCGTTGCGCGGCAGGCTGGCGCTGCTGACGGCGGCGGTGGTGGCGCTCGCGGTGGCGGCCTGCTCGCTCGCCGCCTGGCTGCTGGTCCGGGACCAGCTGGTCGCCTCGTTGGACGACTCGCTGCGACGCAGCCAGGTTCCGGTGCAGCTGGTGCTGCGGCAGGTGGAGGCGGGCCGCTGTGTGACGGTGCCGTCGGACGAACGGGCCGAGGACGCCAACCCGTTCGCCTCCACCGTGCGGATCGTGGACCGGCACGGCACGAGCTGCGTCGTCTTCGGGCAGCGGCAACTGGACGTGAGCGCGGATGACTTGGCCGTCGCGCGCGGGGAGGTGGCGGAGTCCCTGCACCACGCGACCGCCGCCGACGGCACCGTGTACCGGGTGCTCACCCAGCCGCTGCCGGGCACCGACGCGGCGATGTCGGTGGCGCGGCCGATGGACGAGGTGAAGGCGTCGCTGGACCGGCTCGGCCTGGTGCTCGGGCTGGTCGCCGCCGGGGGAGTGCTGCTCTCGGCGGGAGCGGGCGTGGTGCTCGCCCGGGCCGGGCTGCGGCCCGTCGACCGGCTCGCGGACGCCGTCGAGCACGTCGCGCGGACGGAGGACCTCGCCGTCCGCATCCCCGTCGAGGGCGACGACGAGATCGCCCGGCTGTCCCGCTCCTTCAACAGCATGACGCGGGCGCTGGCCGCCTCCCGCGACCTCCAGCAGCAGCTCATCGCGGACGCCGGACACGAACTGCGCACCCCGCTCACGTCGATGCGGATGAACATCGACCTGCTGGTCCGCAGCGAACGCACCGGCCGCCCGCTCCCCGAGCAGGAGCGGCGGGAACTGCTGGACTCGGTGCGTTCCCAGATGGCCGAACTCTCCGCGCTCATCGGCGATCTCCAGGAGCTCTCCCGCCCCGAGTCGTCCCCCGCGCAGGCTGCCACCGAGGTCGTCGGGCTGCACGAGATCACGGAGCGGGCCGTGGAGCGGGCCCGGTTGCGCGGCACAGGCGTCACCATTCGCACCGACCTCGCCCCGTGGTACGTGCGCGCCGAGCCCGCCGCGCTGGAACGCGCGGTGGTCAACCTGCTGGACAACGCGGTGAAGTTCAGCCCGCCGGGAGGTGAGGTCACGGTGTCCCTGGACGGTGGTGTGCTGCGGGTCCGCGATCAGGGGCCGGGCGTCTCGGCTGAGGAACTGCCGTACGTCTTCGACCGGTTCTGGCGCTCGCCGAGTGCCCGGGGCCTGCCGGGCTCCGGCCTCGGGCTGTCGATCGTCGCCCGCACCGCGCAACGCGCTGGAGGGGCAGCGGAGTTGCGGCCGGGCGTCGGCGGCGGCACGGAGGCGTGGCTGACGCTGCCGGGCGCCCCCGCGCCGCCACCGGAGCACCCGCCCCACGTGGCCTGAGCGAGCGCGAAAGCTCAAGCACACCTGAGCCCCGACGCTTGACCTCAAGTGCGCTTGAACTCCTAGCGTCGTTCCGTACCCGGACACCCGCCCCGGCGTCGCGACGCCCGGGCCGGTGGTTCACGGCCACGGACGAGCGGAGTGCCAGATGCGGACGACAACCAGGGAACCGAGCGGCGACCGGGCGGTGCTCGCCCTCATGCTGCTGGTCTCCACGCTGGCCGTGATGGCGGGCGCGGTACTCGCTCCCGTGCTGGAGGTGATACGCGGCGAACTGGGCGTCTCCGGTACCGCCGTCGGCCTGGTCCTGACCGTGCACGCGCTGGTCGTCGCCGTTGTCAGCCCGGCGGTCGGCGCCGTGATCGACCGCGTCGGTGTGCGCACGCCGCTCGCCGCCGGCCTGGTGCTCTACGGCCTGGCCGGCGGCGCGGGCCTGGTCACCGACTCCTACCCGGCGCTGATCGCCGGTCGGGTCGTCTTCGGCATGGGGGCGGCCACGGTGTTCACCGCCACCACCGTCGCCATGCTCGCGCTCTACCGGGGGTCCGCGCGGGACCGGGTGATGGGCTGGCGTTCGGCCGCGATGAGTCTCGGAGGCGTCGCCTGGCCGCTGCTCGCCGGGGTGGTCGGCGGCCTGAGCTGGCACGCGCCGTTCGCCCTCTACCTGGTGGGTGTGCCGCTCGGCGTCGCCGTCTGGTGGGTGATGCCGGCCGGGCGGCTCACCGGCACCGACACACCCCCGGGGCCGTCCGAGGGCACGCTTGCCATGCTGCGCCGCGCGCCCGCCGTGCTCGGCTGGAGCGCCCTGCTGGGTGCCGTCTCCGTACTGCTCTACGCGCTTGTTGTCTTCATGCCGCTCCGCCTCGCGGAACTCGGCGTCACCGCACCGCTGTTGGTCGCGCTGATGAACATGGCGAGCACGCTGGCCATGATGGTGGTGGGGTTCGGCTACGCCCGGCTGCGCGGGCGGTTCGGCTACCTGACGATCCTGCGTGCGGCGGTGGTGCTGTGGGGTGCGGCGTTTGTCCTGCTCGGCCTCACCTCCTCGCTTTTCCTCGCGGTTGTCGCCATGGCGCTGTTCGGGCTGGGTGCCGGTGTGGTGATGCCGACCGCCACGGTGCTGCTCGGCGACGGCGCGCCGGCCGGACAGCAGGGCCGGGCCGTGGCGCTGTCGGGCACGGCCGTCTTCGCCGGTCAGTTCGCCTCGCCGCTGCTGCTCGGACCGGTTGTCGACCGGCTTTCCGTCCAGGCCGGCTACCTCACCGCCGCCGCCTTCTCCGCCCTCGTCCTCGCCGCCCTCACGGTCCTCACGCGACGGCGCCGCACACCTCGCCACGGCGGCGCCGACTGCCCGCGCACCCCGCCGCACCAGGCGGCGGCACCGAACACGCCCGGTCTGGGTCTGCGCTGAACGACCGGCGCCAACCTGGGAGTTGGCGCGGCTGCCCTACGGGCGTCCGCACTACCGCGAGGGCGTGTTCGCCGGCATCGCCCACATGCTGCGCGGCAGCGTCACCCTTGACCAGGCGGTCCGGGGCGGTGGACCGCTGAGCGGCGCGAACGTCGCGGCGGCCCGCTGCGGGCCGCCGCGGGCCGCCGCGACGAACCGCGCCAACGGGGCCGGCGGCGGAGGCTCAGGTCTCCGTGCGGTACATGAGGTCGACCTCGTAGATACGGAAGCCGAGGCGGTCGTAGACGTTGACGGCGGCGGTGTTGTCGGCGTCGACGTACAGCATCGCGTTCTGCACGTGGCGGTCGGCGGCCAGATGGCGGAGCCCGGTGAGGGTGAGCGCCTTGCCGAGGCCGCCGCCCTGCGCGTCCGGGACGACGCCGACGACGTAGACCTCGCCGAGGCGTTCCGCCTCGTGGATCTTCGTCCAGTGGAAGCCGACCAGTTCGCCCCGGCGTTCGGCCAGGAAGAAGCCGGCCGGGTCGAACCACGGCTCCTCCTTGCGGGCGTCCAGGTCGCGTTGGGTGAGCGCGCCCTGCTCGGGGTGGTGGGCGAACGCGGCGGCGTTGGCGGCGAGCCACGCCGCGTCGTCCTTGCCGGGGACAAACGTGCGGACCTCCACGCCGTCCGGGTAGCGGGGCTCGGGCAGCGCGTCGAGGGACAGCGGCATCCGCATGTGGCGCAGTTCGCGGAAGAGGCTCATGCCGAGCGACTGCGTCAGGTGCCGGGCGGCGGCGTGACCGCCGTGCGCCCACACGCGCAGCCGGCGTCCGGACGTGGTGAGGAGTGCCTGGCCCAGTGCTCTGCCGAAGCCCTGGCCCCGGTGGGCGGGGTGGACGACAAACTCGCCGGCCGGCGCCTCCACCGGGTCGACGTCCTCCAGTTGGCCGTACCCCACGAGGGCGCCGCCGGAGCGTACGAGGAAGTGGGTGACCCCCTCGCGGGGCCCGCCGCGTAGCTGGAGCCGGCCCTGTTCGGAGACGGCCGGCTGGCCGTCCACCCGGGCGGCCTCCTCGATGAGGGTGAGGGCTTCCCGGACGATGTCGTCCGAAACCTGCTCTACAGCAACGACGTCAGTCATGGCAGAAGCGTAGCCGCCGCCGGGCGTGGAGCAGGCGCGGCGACGTGTCCGGCGTCACCCCCTCGCAACCGGTTGGCCACCGCAGCCCTCCTGACACGCTACGCGCGTTGACCGTAGGCTGCCGCTTGCTGCGATCCGTCCGGAGCCACGGCTCCCGGGCGCCAGGACCATCACTCCCCGAGGGGTACACACATGCCCACTTCCCCCGCCCGCCGGAGGACGACCAGACTCGCCGTCGCCGCGACAGGGCTCGTCGCGGTGGCCGCGATGAGCGCCGTCTCCCTGCCCGCCGCCCAGGCCAGCAACGGCAAGGCCGAGAAGGACGCGGCGGCACAGAGCGCCGCGAGCCAGGACAAGCACGGCAAGCCCGGAAAGAACGGCCACACCGTCGACCTCCAGGTGCTGGCCATCAACGACTTCCACGGCGCGCTGGAGCCGCCGACCGGTTCCGGCGGACGGGTGACACACCAGCACCCGGACGGCAGCACCGAGGCGATCGACGCCGGCGGCGTCGAGTACCTGGCCACCGCGCTGCGCAAGGCCCGGGCCGGCAAGGCGCGTTCGGTGACGGTCGCCGCGGGCGACATGGTCGGCGCGACCCCGATGCTCTCCGGCCTCTTCCACGACGAGCCGACCATCGAGGCGCTGAACAAGGTCGGCATGGACGTCGTCGGCGTCGGCAACCACGAGTTCGACGAGGGCGCGAAGGAACTGCTGCGCAAGCAGCGCGGCGGCTGCCACCCGGAGGACGGCTGCTACGCCGACGACCGCCGCTTCATGGGCGCGAACTTCCCGATCCTCGCCGCCAACGTCGTCCACGAGAAGACGAAGAAGCCGCTGCTCGCGCCCTACACCGTCAAGAACCTGAAGGGCGTGAAGGTCGGCTTCATCGGCGTCACCCTGGAGGACACCCCGGGCATCGTGTCCGGTGAGGGCATCAAGGGCCTGAAGTTCCTCGACGAGGCCGACACGATCAACAAGTACACCAAGGAGCTGAAGCGCAAGGGCGTCAACGCCGTCGTCGCGCTGATCCACGAGGGCGGATACCCGTCCTCGCCGGCGTACAACCACAACTGCGACGCGGACGGCGCCGGCCTCAGCGGTCCCATCGTGGACATCGCCCGCCGCACCGACGCCGGCGTGGACGCGCTGGTCACCGGCCACACCCACCAGGCGTACGTGTGCACCGTGCCCGACCCCAAGGGCAACGACCGCCTGGTCACCTCCGGCGCCTCCAACGGCCGCCTCTTCACCGAGCTGACCATGTCCTACGACCGCCGGACCAAGGACATCGTCCGCACCTCCGTGCGCGGCGTGAACAAGGTCGTCCACCGGCAGCAGCCCAAGGCACGGGACCTGACGAGGCTCATCAGCTACTGGGAGAAGCTGGCCGGCCCGGTCGCCAACCGGCCCATCGGCTGGATCGCCGAGGACATCACCCAGGACCGCACGGCCCCCGAGTCCCCGCTGGGCGACCTGGTCGCCGACTCGCAGCTCGCCTACGCCCGCACCCTCGACCCGAAGGCCGAGCTGGCCCTGATGAACCCCGGCGGTCTGCGGACCGACCTGGTCTACAAGGCGTCCGGCAGCGAGGGCGACGGCGTGGTCACCTACGGCGAGGCGTTTGAGGTGCAGCCGTTCTCCAACACGGTGAACCTCGCCGACCTCACCGGCGCCCAGCTGCTCCAGATCCTCCGCGAGCAGGTCAGCGGACCGAACGCGGCGGCCCCGAAGGTCCTCCAGGTCTCGGCCGGCTTCACCTACACCCTGGACCTGACGCGCTCCGGCGCCGACCGCGTGGTGGCCGACTCGGTGCGGGTCAACGGCGAGCCGCTGGACCTCGGCCGCACCTACCGGGTCGCGATGAACTCGTTCCTCGCCGGCGGCGGCGACGGCTTCCCGACCTTCGCCCAGGGCACCAACCCGGTGGTCGGCGGCCTCGACCGGGACGCCCTGGAGGCGTACCTGACGGGGAACAGCTCCCCGGAGAACCCGCTGAAGGCCCCGGCCGCCGACCGGATCACCGTCATCCGCTGACCCCGGCACGGGCCGGCCCTGTCTGACCGGGCCGGCCCGGCACGGCAACCGCCGCCCGGCGGCTTAACGTTCGGGCCGGCGGACCGTAGTCTGCTGACGGCGCTCCGGCGCACGGCGGCGGCCCGGCATCCCACCCCTCCATACATACGGGATGCCGGGCCGCCTCTCTGCCGGCGCGCTCTGGACCCCCGTCCCGGAGCGCCGCCGGTCCTCAGGCGCCGTAGGGGCGCTTCTCGCGGGCCTCGCCCAGGGTGGTGGCCCACCACTCGAGCTGGCCGAGCATGTTCTTCGCCGCCGTCGCCGCCGACTCGGCGTCCTTCGGCCGGCCGTCGGCTCCGAAGACGTCCCAGGCGTTGTGGAAGCTCAGCGCGTCCCGGACGGTCAGCGCGTGCATCTCGGGGAACACCTGCCGCAGCTGTTCGGCTGCCCGGATGCCGCCGCTCTGCCCGCCGTAGGAGACCAGCCCGACCGGCTTGGCGAACCACTCCTCGCGGTACCAGTCGATGACGTTCTTGAGCGCGGCCGGGAAGCTGTGGTTGTACTCGGGCGTGACCACGACAAACGCGTCCGCGTCGGTGAGCCGCGCGCCCAGTTCCTTGTGGACGCGGTCGACGTCCGGGTCCGAGTCGCCGCCCCAGGCCGGCATCGCCAGGGGCAGCGGGTGCTCCACGAGGTCGACCACGTCGACCTGGAAACGGCCGTGCTCGGTGGCCCGCTCGGCGAACCAGCTTGCGATGGTCGGGCCGAAGCGGCCCTCCCGGACGCTGCCGACGATCACTGCGAGGCGGGGCTGAGAGGCGGTCATGTCGGTCTCCTGGTGGTCGAGTTCGCGGCGTGGCGCAGTTGGCGGGCTCCCGGCCCGTCCGGATGCCCCAAGACTCACAGTTGAAGTAAGGTTGAAGTCAAGCGGTAAGGTGTGCGCATGACGCCTGTCTCCTGGAAAGCACGCCAGCTCACCGTCGGCCAGGTCGCTGAACGGAGCGGCGTGGCCCCCTCCGCCCTGCGCTTCTACGAGCGCAACGGGCTCATCCACAGCACCCGCACCTCCGGCAACCAGCGACGCTTCACCCGGGACACCCTGCGCCGCGTCGCCTTCATCCGGGCCTCCCAGCGGGTCGGCATCTCCCTCGACGCCATCCGCGCCGCGCTGGCGCTCCTCCCCGACAACCGCACCCCCACCCCCGAGGACTGGCAGCGGCTCTCCGAGTGCTGGCGCGACGACCTGAACGCGCGCATCAGGGAACTGGAGGAACTGCGGGACGACCTCACCGACTGCATCGGCTGCGGCTGCCTCTCCCTGAGCACCTGTGCCCTGGCCAACCCCGAGGACCAGGCCGCCCAGTACGGCGCCGGCCCCGTCCGCCACCTCACCGGCCGCTAGGTCGTGTCTTCGAAGTCCCGTCTGTCTGGCGGCGCCTGGCACGCACGCTCGCCGCGTTGTCGGTCGTCAGCGCAGCCCTCCCCCAGCCTCCGGCCGGGAGGTGCCCCCAGCGCTTTCCTCCCTCCGCCTTGCGATCGCACGCACCAGACGCCGCCAGACCCGCCCTACGGGCGGACGACGCTACTTTGAGGACACGACCTAGCCGCCCCACCGGGCAGTGCACGCCGCGACGCGGTCCGACGCGGACCGCGTCGGACCGTGTCGGACCGCGTCGGGCCGCGTCAGTCCGAGGGCGCCCACCCCGCCGCGCGCGGCGCGGCTCGTGGACGGGCAAGCGGAGTCCGCGCCGGACGGCGCCCGGGCCGGGTGAGGCGGGTGCGGTGCTGGGCCGCGCCACCCGGAGAACAGGCGCGCTCCGGGGGAACCGCACGCGTGAGACGGGCCCGAGCCCGCGGTTCCCCGCCGCATGGCGTCAGGCCCGCGGTGTTGTCGCCGGACCGTTGCCCGTACGCGGCGCGGCGCACGTGCGTCCTCTCCGCGGGCCCTCCCCGCTCCGCCCGGCGAGGCGGCCCGACACCGGGGACCGGTACGGTCCGCGACCTCGTGTCAACCGGTGCCGGCCCGTGCCGGTGTCGCGCTGAGCGAAGGCGACCCGGTGCCGCCGTCGCGCCGGTCCGTGGCGGCCGGGCCCGCCCCCTTCGGCGGGCGGCGGATCTCCTTACGGCCATGTCGACGTAACCACGGATTCAGACTGGCTTGCGAGCATCGCGGAATGCAGCCCGATCAGCCCGTCTCCGGCCCGGTGGCGGGCGCCGCCCACCCGGCCGCGCCAACCGCGCGGGACGGGCGGGCCGCCGCGCGGAAGAATAGGGGAATGAGCCAGTCAGCGCAGTCCTCGTCCTCCCGCAAGACCGCCGACAGCAAGTCCGCCAACCGGAAGGCCGCCGACCGCAAGGCCGCGGATCGCAAGTCCGCCAAGCCCCGCGCGGCCGCGGCGGCGACCGCGAAGGCGGCGCCGGCGGCCGGTCCGATAGCCGCCGCCCGGCCGGCGGACGGCTCGTCCGACGGCCGGCTGGCGGAGGAGCCGACGCTGGCCCCGGAGCGGGCCGCCATGCCGGAGCGGGACGCGGGGATCGACGCGGGTCTGGACTCCGACCCGGACGAGCTGCCGCCCTCCGCCGAGCAGGCCGGGGAGCTACCCGCCGACCGCTTCCTGGACCGCGAGCGCAGCTGGCTGGCGTTCAACGAGCGGGTCCTGGAACTGGCGGAGGACCCGAACACCCCGCTGCTGGAGCGGGTGAACTTCCTGGCGATCTTCGCCAGCAACCTGGACGAGTTCTTCATGGTCCGGGTGGCCGGACTCAAGCGCCGCATCGCGACGGGTGTGGCGACCCGTTCGGCGTCGGGTCTCCAGCCGCGTGAGGTGCTGGAGCTGATCTGGACCCGGTCGCGGGAGCTCATGGCCCGGCACGCCGCCTGCTACCAGCAGGACGTCTCCCCGGCGCTCGCCGACGAGGGCGTCCACCTGATCCGCTGGGCCGATCTGACGGAGAAGGAGCAGGCCCGCCTGTTCACCCTCTTCCGGCAGCGCATCTACCCCGTGCTGACGCCGCTCGCGGTCGACCCGGTTCACCCCTTCCCGTACATCTCCGGCCTCTCGCTGAACCTCGCGGTGGTCGTCCGCAATCCGATCAGCGGGCACAAGCACTTCGCGCGTGTGAAGGTTCCGCCGCTGCTGTCACGGTTCTTCGAGGCGTCGCCGCGGCGGTTCGTGCCGCTGGAGGACGTGATCGCGGCGCATCTGGAGGAGCTGTTCCCCGGCATGGAGGTGCTGGCGCACCACATGTTCCGGGTCACCCGCAACGAGGACCTGGAGGTCGAGGAGGACGACGCGGAGAACCTGCTCCAGGCGCTGGAGAAGGAACTGATGCGCCGCCGCTTCGGCCCGCCCGTGCGGCTGGAGGTCGAGGAGACCATCGACCCGTACGTGCTCGACCTGCTGGTGCGCGAGCTGAAGATCTCCGACGCCGAGGTGTACCCGCTGCCCGGCCCGCTGGACCTGACCGGGCTGTCCACCATCGTCGGGGCCGTCGAGCGTCCCGAGCTGCGCTACCCGAAGTTCGTCGCCGGCACGCACCGGGACCTGGCCGAGGTGGAGACCGCCTCCGCGCCCGACGTCTTCGCGGCCCTTCGCGAACGCGACGTTCTGCTGCACCACCCGTACGACTCCTTCTCCACCTCCGTGCAGGCGTTCCTGGAGCAGGCCGCCGCCGACCCCGACGTGCTGGCGATCAAGCAGACGCTCTACCGGACGTCCGGCGACTCGCCGATCGTGGACGCGCTCATAGACGCCGCCGAGTCCGGCAAGCAGGTGCTGGTCCTGGTGGAGATCAAGGCGAGGTTCGACGAGCAGGCCAACATCAAGTGGGCCCGCAAGCTGGAGGAGGCGGGCTGCCACGTCGTCTACGGCATCGTCGGCCTGAAGACGCACTGCAAGCTCTCGCTTGTCGTCCGGCAGGAGGGCGAGCACCTGCGCCGCTACTCGCACGTCGGCACCGGCAACTACCACCCCAAGACGGCCCGCCTCTACGAGGACCTGGGGCTGCTCACCGCCGACCAGCAGGTCGGCGCGGACCTGTCCGACCTGTTCAACCGGCTGTCCGGGTACAGCCGCCGGGAGACCTACCGGCGGCTGCTGGTCGCCCCCACCTCGCTGCGCGACGGCCTGGTGGCCCGGATCCACAAGGAGATCGGCCACCACCGGGCCGGGCACCCGGCCTACATCCGCGTCAAGGTCAACTCGATCGTCGACGAGACCGTCGTCGACGCCCTGTACCGGGCCTCGCAGGCGGGCGTGCCGGTGGACGTCTGGGTGCGCGGCATCTGCGCGGTGCGGCCCGGCGTGCCCGGGCTCAGCGAGAACATCAGGGTGCGCAGCGTGCTCGGCCGCTTCCTGGAGCACTCGCGGGTGTTCGCCTTCGGCGGGGGTGGCGACCCGGAGATCTGGATCGGCAGCGCCGACCTCATGCACCGCAACCTCGACCGCCGCATCGAGGCGCTGGTCCGGGTCACCGACCCCGGCCACCGCGCGGCGATCGACCGGCTGCTGGAGACCGGCGTCGCCGACTCCACGGCCTCCTGGCACCTCGGACCCGACGGCGAATGGACCAGGCACGCCGTCGACGCCGAGGGCCGACCGCTGCGACACGTCCAGGAAATGCTCATCGACGCCCGGAGGCGCCGACGTGGTCCCACGACATGACCTGACCGCAGGACGGCGCCCCGAGCCGTCCGAGGCCCCCACCGGGGCGCCGCCGGCAGGCCCACCCGCCCCGCGCGGGCCGCAGGACACGACCACGGCGGGGGAGGCGCTCGCCGGCTACCTCAACCGGCAGGCCGCCGAGCTGCTGCGCGGCCTGCGCCTGCACGACGAGAACGCGGGCAGCGCGGAGACGGCGGCGCAGGCGGCGGAGGCCGTGCGGCTGCTGCGCCGTTCCGCCCGCCGCATCAGCGGCGCCCTGCACACCTTCCGCCCACTGCTCGACAGCGCCTGGGCGGACCGGGTCAGCGCCGAACTGCGCTGGCTGTCAGGCGTGTTGGCGAGGGAGCACGCCTACGCGGCCCGGCTGGACCGGCTGCTGGCCGCCCTGCACCGGCTGTCGTCGCCGGCGGGGGGCGGCGACGGCGGCCCGGGCGGGGGGAACAACGAGCCGCGCACCGGCCGCCCCGGCGCCGGCGCCGCCAAGGCCGGCGCCCTGCTGGAACGCCAGCTCACCCTGGCCCGCACCCGCGCCCACTCCGCCGCCCTGCGGGCGCTCGGCTCCGGACGCTTCCACGCGGTGGCCGACGAGGTCGCCGTACTCGCCTCCGACGCGCCCGTCCAGGACCGGGCCGCCGACCGCCCCGCCGAGCTGGCGCTCGGCCCGCTCGCCGAGCTGACGCACCGGCGGCTGGTCGAAGCCGTCGAGTCGCTGCCGCACGGCAGCCAGGCGCTGGCCCACACCCTGACCGCCGAGGAGGGCCGCCACGACGCCGCCTGGCACCAGGTGCGCCACCTCGCCCGGCTCACCCGGTACGGGCTGGAGGTCCTCGTCGGGGACCCGGGCTCCGACGACACGACGGCGCCGCTGCACGGCGCGCTGCTGCTCGCCGGACACCAGCTCGACCGGCACCGGGACGCCGCCGAGGCCGCCGCCGCGGCGGCCGCCGCCGGCCGTACCCCGCGCATCGCGCCGGCGACGGCGTACGCGCTCGGCGTGCTCCACGCCGACCAGCGGCACGAGGTCGAGGCCGCCCGCGCCGCCTTCGTCCGCCTCTGGCCGACGGCCTGACGGGCGGCCTCGTGCCGTGCGTCGTCGGGACTCAGCCGAACGCGGCGAGCAGCTCCCGCTCGCGGGCGGCGCTGAGCCCCGCCCGCCTGGGGCGGTCGAGACCCTGCTCGCGCTCCCACCGCAGGGTGTCGGCGAGCAGTTCGACGCGGGGCCGGTGGCGGAGCCCGGCGGCGAGCGCCGCCGCACCGCTGCGCGCCGCCCACCCCTCCGTCCCGGGTTCGACCGCCCACATCGGCAGCGACTCCTCGCCCATGAACTGCGTCACCCCGTGGGCGAGCAGCCAGTCCGAGGGGGCTTCGACCACCGGGCCCGTGTGCCCGCCGACCGCGCGGGAGAGCGCCAGCCAGTCGGCGAAGGGGACCAGCGGCCCGACGGCGTCGAAGCGGCCGATCGTCCCTGTCCCGGCGCGGTCCAGCAGCCAGGCGGCCAGGTCGCGGACGTCGACGGTCTGGGTGGGCAGGGCCGGTTCGGCGGGCGCCAGCATCGGGCCGCGCGGGTCGCGTGCGGCCCGGCCGACCCAGTAGCCGGACCGCCCGCTGTGGTCGCCGGGGCCGCCGATCAGCCCGGCGCGCGCGATCAGCAGCCGATCGCCGACGGCGGCCGTGGACGCCCGCTCACAGGCCGCCTTGGCCTCCCCGTAGAGCACGCGATCGACCTCCTCGCGGTCGGTCGGCGGCAGCAGCGGAGCGGACTCGTCCGCCCCCGGCTCGGCGTGGGAGGCGTAGGCGCTGATCGAGGAGACATAGCACCAGTGCCGGGCCCTGCCGCCCAGCGCGTCGAGCGCCCCACGGACCAGGCCCGGCTGCCAGGACACCTCGACGACCGCGTCCCACTCCCGGTCGGGCAGCAGGGCGTACGCCGAGGGGTCGCGCCGGTCGGCGGCCACAAGCCGCGCGCCGTCCGCGACCCGCCCGCTCTCACCACGCGCCAGACACGTCACCCGGTGGCCGCGCTCCACGGCCTGACGCGACAACTCCCGCCCGAGCCAGGCCGTTCCGCCCAGCACCAGAATCTCCATCCCGCCACCCAAGCACCGTCGGGCCCGGCCCGTACGCACGTTCGCGCACGGCGGACCGGGGGAGAGGACGCGACGGGTGGCCGGGCCGGGCCTGGGCCGTCGGGGTGGACGGGGGTGGAGGCGGCGCGGATCGCGGAGGGTCGCCGCCTACCGTGGGCGGGTCCGGCCGGGTGGCGCCGGGCGTCAGACGTGAGGAGGCCGGCGCGCCCGGCCGGAAAGGCAGGTTGCCAGATGGCCGTCCCGTCGAACCCCTCGGACACCGTCCCGGACGCACCCGGCGGGGGTGAGCCGATCCTGGCCGCCGGCTGTGTGCTCTGGCGGCGCGATCAGGACGGCGGGGTACGCGTCGCCGTCGTGCGGCGGCCGAAGTACGACGACTGGTCGCATCCCAAGGGGAAGCTCCACCGGGGCGAGGAGTCCCGCGCGGCCGCGCTCCGGGAGGTGCGGGAGGAGACCGGTATGGCGTGCCGGCTCGGGCCGGAGCTGTCGGTCAGCCGCTATCTCGTCGACGGCCGCCCGAAGGAGGTCCGCTACTGGGCGGCGGAGGCGACCGGCGGGGCGTTCGCACCGAACGACGAGGTGGACCGGCTGCTGTGGCTGGCGCCGGAGGAGGCCAGGGCGACGCTGACGCGGCCGCGCGACGTCGAGCTGGTCGACGAACTGCTGCGCCGGCTGCCCCCGCCGCCGGGCTGAAGCCGTCCCGCGCCCGGCGGCCGCTCCGGCGCCACGCCTCAGTCGCGGGGCGCCAGCGCCCGCCAGGCCACGGTGACCTCGCCCTGCCGCCAGCGGCGCGGGCCGTCGACGACCGGCCAGTTACCGGTAAGCGCCCGCACCGCGCGCGTCCACCGCTGCCGTGCGCTCAGCGGCGCGTAGGGGGCGGCGGCCGCCCACGCCGCGTCGAAGTCCCGCAGGAACGCGTGGACGGGCTCGCCCGGCACGTTGCGGTGGATCAGCGCCTTCGGCAGCCGCTCGGCGAGGTCCGAGGGGCGTTCCAGCGAGCCGAGGCGGGCCGCGAACGTCACCGTGCGGGGGCCCTCCGGGCCGAGCGCGACCCACACGTGCCGTCGGCCGATCTCGTCGCAGGTGCCCTCGACCAGCAGGCCGTCCTCGGCGAGCCGGCCGCACAGCCGCTCCCAGACCGGCCACACCCGGGGTTCGTCGTACTGCCGCAGCACGTTCGCCGCGCGGATCAGCAGGGGCCGCCCGGCCACCGGCACCTCGAAGCCGCCGCGCACGAAGGCCAGCCCGTCGCGAGCGTACGGCTGGGCGGCGGCGACCCGTTCGGGGTCGATCTCCACCCCGACCACCCGGGCGTCGGCACGTTCCCGGCGCAGCCGTGCCAGCAGCTCGACCGCCGTCCAGGGCGCCGCGCCGTAGCCGAGGTCCACGGCGACCGGCGGGCCGTCGTGGCGGCGGAGCGCCGGGGCGTGGGTGGCGGCGATCCAGCGGTCCATGCGGCGCAGCCGGTTGGGGTTGGTCGTACCCCGGGTGACGTCCCCTTCCGGTCCGCCGCGTCCCGTCGGACCACCGCCGCGCCTCGACCCCACTGCCATGCGGGCAGCCTACGACCTGCCGTCGCCTCGTCCGCCCGGCCCACCGGTCCGCCCGGTGGGCGCCGACCGACGCAACGGCGGTAACGTTTTGGTAACACCGGTTGTGTCGGGGGAAGAGCCACCCCCCTGGTCGGCGTTGCCCCGTCCGGACGAGACAGCACCGGCCGGACCCGGCCGCACAGGCCGAGGACGGCGACCGCGGCCCACGAGGCCCGGCAGGCCCACGACGACAAGAAAGCAGGGCGGACCCATGACACCGCACGCAACCTGGCTCGGTCGTCGGCGGACCGCCCGCCGGCACGGCCGGCCCAGGCGGGTGGCGATGCTCAGTGTCCACACCTCCCCTCTCCACCAGCCCGGCACCGGCGACGCCGGCGGCATGAACGTCTACATCGTCGAACTGGCCAGCCAGCTCGCCGCCGCCGGCACCCAGGTCGAGGTCTTCACCCGGGCCACGGCCGGCGGGCTGCCCGACACCGTCGAGCTGGCCCCCGGCGTCCTCGTCCGGCACGTCGACGCCGGCCCGTACGAGGGGCTGGCCAAGGAGGAGCTGCCGGCGCAGCTGTGCGCCTTCACCCACGGCGTCATGCAGGCGTGGGCCGGCCACCGCCCCGGCCACTACGACCTCGTCCACTCCCACTACTGGCTCTCCGGCCACGTCGGCTGGCTCGCCGCCGAACGCTGGGGCGTCCCCCTCGTCCACGCCATGCACACCATGGCCAAGGTCAAGAACGCCGCGCTCGCCGAGGGCGACACCCCCGAGCCGCCCGCCCGCGTCATCGGCGAGACCCAGATCGTCCGCGCCGCCGACCGGCTCATCGCCAACACCGCCGAGGAAGCCGACCAGCTCGTCCGGCACTACGACGCCGCCCCCGGCGACACCGCCGTCATCCACCCCGGCGTCAACCTCGAACGGTTCCGCCCCTTCCCGGTCGGCACCCCCGCCAACGGAGACGCCCGGGCCGCCGCGCGCGCCCGCCTCGGCCTGCCGCAGTCGGCGTTCATCCCGCTGTTCGCCGGCCGGATACAGCCACTCAAGGCCCCCGACGTGCTGCTGCGCGCGGTGCGCGTCCTGCTCGACGCCGACCCCGCGCGGCGGGAGAGGCTGCTCGTGCCGGTCGTCGGCGGTCCCTCCGGGTCCGGCCTCGCCAAGCCCGAGGAACTGCAGAAGCTCGCCGCCCGACTCGGCATCGCCGACCTCGTCCACTTCCACCCGCCCGTCGGCCAGGAACGCCTCGCCGACTGGTACCGGGCGGCGGACGTGCTGGTCATGCCCTCCCACAGCGAGTCCTTCGGCCTGGTCGCGATCGAGGCGCAGGCCTGCGGAACGCCGGTCGTCGCCGCCGCCGTGGGCGGCCTGCCGGTCGCCGTACGCGACGACAGCAGCGGCTTCCTGGTCGACGGACACAACCCCGCCGACTACGCCACCGCCCTCGCCCGGCTGCTGGACAACCCGGACCTCGCCGCCCGCATGGGCGCCGCCGCCGCCCACCACGCGCGCGGCTTCGGCTGGGACACCGCCGCCCGCCACACCGCCGACCTCTACTCCGAAGTGATCGCCGCCCGGCACGGTCACCTACGATCGATACATGTCTGAGGCAACGGATCAGCCCGAGTCCGCCCCTTCGGCCACCGCCGCGAACGCCGTCATCGAGCGGGCGCTGAGCGCCGCGGAGCTGTCCTGGGAGACCCCGTCCCCCGGCAACTACGTCGTCAAGCTGCCCGGCACACGCAAGCTCTCCACCACCTGCTCGCTGATCGTCGGCCGGCACAGCCTGTCCGTGAACGCCTTTGTGATCCGCCGACCCGACGAGAACCACGAGGCCGTCCACCGCTGGCTGCTCGAACGCAACACCCGGCTGTACGGCGTGAGTTACGCCATCGACAAGCTCGGCGACATCTACCTCGTCGGCCGGCTGCCGCTCGCCGCCGTCACCGAGGAGGAGATCGACCGCGTCCTCGGCTCGGTCCTGGAGAACGCCGACGCCCCCTTCAACACCCTGCTCGAACTCGGCTTCGCCTCCGCGATCCGGCGCGAGTACGAATGGCGCGTCTCGCGCGGCGAGTCCACCCGCAACCTCGACGCGTTCAGCCACCTCACCCAGCGCTGAGTTCCGCGCTCCGGCGCGGGGTTTGCCGACACCGCGCGCCCGGCCGCACAGTTGCCCCATGTCCGACGACGCCCGACCGCCCGACCCCGACAGCCCGGGGCCGGTCCGCCGCACCCCCTCCGCCGTCGTGCTCGCGCTGGCCGCCGCCCTGCTGGTCCTCGCCGCGCCCGTCGCCCTCTGGTGGGCCGTCGGACACCAGACCGTCAACGACCCCGACCCCGACCACGCCGTCCCGCCGCTGGAGATCCCACCCGCCGTCGAGTCGACACTCGGCCCGCTCGCCCTGGTCGGGACCGTGGTCACCGCCGTCCTGCTCGCCCGGTGGACGAGCCAACGCGTGCTCGACCCCGTCTGGTGGTCGGTGACCGGGCCGCTGCTGGGGGCCGGACTGGCCCTGGCGCTGGTCCACCGCGTCGTGACCGCCGAGGTCATCGGCGCCAACATCGGCGCGGGTCTCGCCATCCTCTTCGGCCTGCCGTGTGCCGCCCTCCTCACCCTGGTCGGCCTGGGCCGCGCGCTCTACCTGCTCGTCGGACGGCCCTGACCCTGCGCCGGACCCCGTGCCGGACCCTCCGCCGGACCCGCGCCGGACCCTCCGCCCTCGGCCGGCCGGCACCGCGGCCCGGCGGTTGGCAGACGACACGCGCCCCCGCCGCGATCACACACCTCCTCCTGTCCCTTATACACATTT